>DATCRN010000170.1:0-4935 GCA_036568945.1 Alphaproteobacteria bacterium
CTTATATATAGTGTCGGTGCTCCTTCTATCGCCCAAAAACTACTCGACGGGGGACTTCCCGTACATGAAACCGCGCAGGCACTCGATGCCGATATGCAAATGATCGAAATGGATACCGATACGACCCAAGCCGATGACAATGCGCGTGGTACCGCATTCGGTTTAATGGCGGCAGAACCCAACACAGGTTTGATCGTGACGACAGCGATTGGTCCGCAGGATGTACCCGAAGGCGATTTTTGGCAAAAGGCTACGCCGAACATTGCAGCCGTCCTTGGTACGATGATTTCCGGTGCCACAGCGCGCATCCCGGTTATTGCGGAAGGAAAAGGTGCAATTGCCGCGGCTGACATGCTCGCAAAACTGCGTCCCGATATGATGCAATATGTATTCGCCTGCGAATCCTCGCCGGAGGAAAGCGATGGGCCTGGTTATTCAGGATCGATGCTCGCTGCGTGGGGACTTTCTCAGGCGCTTGAGGAAGACGCGGCGTGAACCAATACCTCCATCAACGTGCACCAAATACACCACTCACGCCGCTGATCATCATTCGTTGGTTGATGGCGTTTACACAGCTCATGCTGTTGATGGCATCCGAAGCGTTATGGGACAAAACATTGCCTGCCGTTCCCTTATTGTGTCTTATATCGGCATCAGCCTTTATGAATTTGCATGCCATGGCCGTGCATCAAGGCCGTGCGGTGTCTGAAGAAACTGTCCGAGCGCATATTCTTTTCGATATCATCCAATTTACCGGCGTATTGTATTTTACAGGCGGACTCGCCAATCCTTTTCGCCTAATGTTGCTTTGTCCTTTGGCCCTCGCAGCCTCGCTCCTCTCCCTCTTTAATCTGTGCCTTGTTATCATGCTCACGATTTTATGCGTAAGCTTGATCGGGTTTGCCTATGTTCCCTTCGATTGGCGCGGACCGACGCCTTTAACAGAAATACACGCTTTCCAACTGCGGTGGATTCCGCTCACGCTTACCTTTGTGATGGTCAGTTTTATTATTTGGCGTTTGGCGATGTCCCGACGTCAACTCAACGAGGCCCTGCAAGAAACACAAGCAATTTTGGCGCGCAAACAACAAGACACCGCGCTTGGCGCTTTGGCTGCAGCGGCCGTCCATGAATTAGGATCCCCGCTTTCGACCATTGCCATTATCACACGGGAAATGGAACGCGAAGCGCATCCGGATGACCCACTCGCTGAAGACATCGCCATTTTGAAAACCGAGAGCGATAAATGCAAAAAGATCTTGGCGGACATTGCATCCAATCCGACACGGACGGCCATGGCGCCCAGCGCGATGCGCTTTGATCGATTGCTCATGGAAATTGCGACATTGCATGGCAGTCACAATCCCAATGTCGTCGTGACTGTGAAATCACGGACGCCCGACAATTTGCCCTTGGTCTTAAAAGCTCCGAACCTGGAATACGGTTTGGGCAATCTGATCGGAAATGCCGCATCGTTCAGTCATAGGGCAGTTAAAGTAACCGCCGAGGCGACCGCCAAAGACGTCACCGTAACAATCGAGGATGACGGCCCCGGCTTTCCGATCGAAGTCTTGCGCCAGATCGGCAAGCCCTATATTTCCACCCGCGATGATCAGGACAATGTGCAAGAAAAGCATTTAGGCCTCGGTATTTTCATCGCCGTAAACCTACTGGAAGCAAGCCAAGCCCGCCTGACCTTTACCAACAGCCATGATGGTGGCGGATATATACAGATTGTTTGGCCGCGCGATGCTCTTGAGCTTGTAGAACAACCAGATGCTGTTTATGGTACTGACTGATGCAACCTGCGCTTGAAACCTCTTCCGCTGCTACAAAGGGTCACCTCGTCATTATTGACGATGATCAGGTATTGGCCGATCGTTTAGGCAAGGCGCTTGAACGCCGCGGCTTTGAAGTCACTGTCATCAACACCGTTTCCGAAGCTTTGGAATGGATTGAAGACACGCATCCCGATTTCGCACTGATTGATTTACGTTTAGGCGACGGCAATGGGTTGGACATCGTTCAAAAAATCAAAGAAACCGCACCGGAGTGCCGCGCCGTCATGATGACCGCGTATGGCAATATTGCAACGGCTGTATCCGCCGTAAAAGCAGGTGCTGTCGACTATCTCACCAAACCGGCAGACGCTGATGCGGTAGAAGCCGTATTGCTGGGTGACGCCAATGCGCGCCCAGCACTACCCGAGCGTCCAATGTCAGCGGAGCGCGTACGGTGGGAACATATCCAGCGCATTTTCGAACAATGCGATCGCAATGTGTCGGAAACGGCACGTCAACTTGGCATGCATCGCCGCACACTCCAGCGCATCCTGGCGAAATATGCGCCGCGCGAGAATACGGAAGATTAACCAAGCGCGTAGGCCGCGATAGGATTATCCAGCGGCGTCGGAATAATACTTAAAATATAAAGCGTTACACCCAGCAGCAAAATACACACCATCTGCCAGTACAGAATACGACCAATATCACGCGACGCGAGTTTCGCCGTCGCATTATCTGGACCGATCCACATGGCCGGCACAGGTTGACCTTTACGATCCTGACGCGGACCGCCTAATGTCAGCTTCATTGCATAGGCGACCATTAATGCCGTTACACCGCCTTGTAAAATCGGTGGCCATTTACGAGATGCGAAAAGCCCTGGAACAGCGCGAAAGAAAGACGATCCTGCTGAAAAGAAAGTCGATAGCAATGCAATCGGCCACAACACTAAGGTTGGTAAAATTAAAAACAAACGCGCAAGGGTATTTGCGATTAATGCAAAACCCCGATTAGCGCCTGCTTGTCCCGCGGACAAAACAATCACCATCACGGGCCAATACAAAATGAGCGCGACCCAGCCCAATAAGGCAAACAGAATAACAGGGCCAGCAACACGGAATAAAATGGATTGCACGGCAGCTGTCGCGCAATTGCGGATCAAGCCGCTATCGTCGAGACCAATCATATTTGTATAAGTGGCGCGCGATAAAACTTGATACGGGCGCGGCGCCTGCGGATTCGACAAATGATTGGAAAGCGCACGCAAGGGACCGAACCACCCTAAAATACCGGTCGATGCCATCATAAACAATGCAAGAAACACGCCGCTATATCCCAAATGACGCGTCATCATCAAAATCCACGCGCCAAGCGCATAATAAATCGCGCAAGCAATCGCAAGCAAAATGGCGCCGCGTAATACAAGCGCGCCCTGCCCGCGCGCAGCTTTATCAAGACGTGTCGAAATACCGCCGACTAAAAAGTCAGTGACTTGTTCCAGTAACGGTCTGGGATCCGCGCGATTACCGAATAACGCAGCCGCTCCGATATCCACGACACAGGACAAAAGCAGGCCCATCAGAGCGATAAAGAGACGGTCTTGGACCGATGATACGTAAAGCCATAAATCCATTGGGATATTCCAACGCTTTCAAACACATACGTCCAGCAAAAAAGGACAGACAAAGGGTGTTGGATACGGTATATTAACCTTTATTAATGACAATTCACTTATGACGTTTCGTTTTACGCCCATGCTTTATCAACTTTATGACGTCTATCAGGCTTCCCTGACCCCTGCGCGCATCGGCGCCGAAATGGTCAAGAACGCCCTGCAAAATCCGTTTATGCCCGCATCTTATACTTTGGCCGGCCGCACGATGGCTGCAGGCGCAGAGATGTTTGAACGCGCGACGCGTAAATTCGGCAAGCCGGAATTCGAATTGCCTGAGACCATCATCGAAGGCAAACGCGTCGAAGTGATCGAAGAAGATATTCTGGTCAAACCATTTTGCACGCTGATGCATTTCAAGCGCCGCACACGCCGCAAAGATCCGAAAGTTTTAATTGTAGCGCCCATCTCTGGCCACTATGCAACATTGCTCCGCGGTACGGTCGAAGCGCTCCTCCCGCATCACGATGTCTATATCACCGATTGGGAAGATGCGCGCCAAGTGCCCTTAAAATCCGGCCGTTTTAACTTGGATGATTACGTCGCTTATCTCCTTGAATTTTTCCGCCTGCTCGGTCCCGATGTGCATGTGATTGCCGTCTGCCAACCAGCTGTGCCTGTGTTTGTGGCAGCGTCGCTGATGGGCATGTGGAAAGACCCAAAAACCCCGGCGTCTATGACCTTAATGGGTGGCCCGATCGATCCACGTATTTCTAAAACAGCAGTGACGGAACTGGCCGAACAAAAACCGATCAGCTGGTTTGAACAAACTGTCTGTACTGATGTGCCATGGTATTACCCTGGCGCCTATCGCAAAGTGTACCCCGGCTTTATCCAGCTTGGTGGATTCATGTCGATGAATCTTGATCGTCACGTCGGATCGCATTTGCAATTCTTCAACCATCTTGTCCAAAGCGATGGAGACAACGCCGACAAACACCGTAAATTTTATAATGAATATTTAGCCGTGATGGATCTTCCGGCTGAGTTTTATTTGCAGACAGTCGAAATCGTTTTCCAAAAACATTTGCTGCCAAAACGCCAAATGAAATGGAAAGATCCTGCAACCGGCCAATTGCATGATGTTGATCCATACAATATCACCAAGACCGCCCTCCTTACGATCGAGGGCGAACTCGATGATATTTCCGCGCGTGGCCAGACTTATGCCGCGCATGGGCTTTGCAAAAATTTGCCCAACGCCAAACAATTCCATCACTTGCAAATGGATGTCGGTCATTACGGCATTTTCAATGGCCAAAAATGGCGCAAAGAAATCATGCCACGCGTCCGCAATTTCATCCGTCAGTTTGATGATGATGCAGATCCCATCCCGCAAGCCGATCTTGAACGGATTCCAGATCTTAAAGCGCCGCGCTGGAAATCCTAAATAATTGACATAATATAATATAAAAGACTATGGTCTCTGCCATGGCCAAAAAACCCACACCCGTAAAAGATTTTAAAGGAGCGTCCGCC
>DATCRN010000171.1:0-3079 GCA_036568945.1 Alphaproteobacteria bacterium
TTAGAGCGCTTTTAGGGCCTGGTCCAGGTCCGCAATGATGTCATCCACCGATTCAAGGCCGATCGATAAGCGCACCATCTCAGGTTCTATGCCCCGGGCGCGCTTTTCATCCTCGGTCAGCTGGGAATGGGTGGTTGAGGACGGGTGTATGAGCAGGGACCGCGTATCGCCGATATTGGCCAAGTGTGAGAGCAGGGTCACCGACGATACGAGTTTTGTGCCGGCCTCATGCCCGCCTTTGACGCCGAATGTGAAAACTGCGCCGCCACGGCCACCCAAATATTTTTTAGCGAGCGCGTGGTAGCGGCTGTCGGACAGACCTGCGTAATTCACCCAAGATACTTTTGGATGTTTGTTCAAGAACTGCGCAACAGCAAGCGAGTTGGAACAATGACGGTCCATGCGCAGCGATAATGTTTCGATACCGAGAACGGTTAAGTATGCATTGAGCGGCTGTTGGTTCATGCCGAGATCGCGCAGGCCCACCGCATGGTTGTGAATGCACAGCGCCATATTTTTAAACGCATCGGCGAAGACCAAGTTTTGATAGCCGGGTTCGGGCTGACCGAGTGCTTTGAATTTGTCCTTATGATCCCACCATGGGAATTTACCACCATCGACAACCACACCACCCATGGCGTTGCCATGACCGGATAGGAATTTGGTGGTGGAGTGTGTGACGATATGCGCGCCAAAATCCAAGGGGCGGCAAAGCGCGGGCGTACAGAGGGTATTGTCGACAATCAGCGGAACACCAGCATCGTTGGCGACATCGGCGATTTTTTCGATATCGACAATCACACCGGATGGATTGGCCATACCTTCGACAAAAATGGCTTTTGTGTTATCGGTGATTGCCCTTTTAAAATTATCGACATCATGCGGATCGACCATGGTCGATTGCCACCCAAAAGTGCGCGGGAAAATATTTTTGATTTGGTTTTGCGAACCGCCATAGAGACGGTTAGAGGCCACCAAATGATCGCCAGGTTGCATCAAGGCGGACAAAACCAACATCTGCGCTGCATGACCGGACGCCGTACAGGTGGCGCCAACGCCGCCTTCTAAGGCCGCGATACGTTCTTCCAATGCGGCGACGGTAGGGTTGGTCAAACGCGAATAAACAAAACCGACTTCTTTAAGCGCGAAAAGGTTCGCAGCATGCGTGGCGTCGTTAAAAACGAAGGCCGTCGCCTGATTGATAGGAATTGATCGTGCGCCGGTGACAGGATCAGGCGGGGTGCCGGCATGCAAAGCCAGCGTATCAAATCCTTTGTAAATTTTGGCAGCGTCTTTGGTCATCGGATGAACTCCTTTGAGGTGCGACGCATAGTTTACTACGCGCCCCAGCCGCCGCCTAGCGCCTTATAAAGCGCCACGGATGCATTCAAAAGGTCGGCGCGGCTTTCAGTTTGCGCATCTTCTGCATTCAAAAGCGTGCCTTGCGCATCAAGCAGGGTTTGAAAATCGACCAAGCCCGCATCATAGCGTTTTTGTGCGATGTCATAAGCGGCCTGAGAGGTTTGTGCAGCGGCTGTCAGTTGCGTGTTTCTGATTTGTGCAGTCTTCACGGCCGTCAGCGCGTCCTCAACTTCTTGGAACGCGATCAAAATGGTTTTGCGGTAATTTTCAATCAGTTCGGTTTGACGCGCGCTCGCTCGTTCGACGCCGGCCTTGATTGCGCCACCATGGAAGATTGGCTGTGCCAATGCGGCGGCGATTGATAATGCCGTGGTAGCAGGATCACCAATCGGCGATTTGCTGATATCAAAGCCCGTGCTTAAATTAACAGAGGGGAAGAAAGCGGCACGTGCAATACCGATATCAGCATTGGCTGCGATCAAAGCCTGTTCGGCCGCAGCAATATCCGGACGACGTTCAAGAAGCGATGCAGGCAGACCTGCATCAATGGATGGCACAGTCAAATTCGTGAGAGAGTTTGCAGCCACGTTTACGTTTTGCGGCGGTTCACCCGTCAGCACGCCGAGGGCATTGAGAAGAATCGTCTCGGATTGTTGGAGAGATGCAAGAGAGGCCTGGGTACCGGCCACTTGCGTTTTTTGCTGAGCAAGTTCGAGGCCGGAAATGGCGCCTGCATCATAGCGCGTTTGAATAATTTTGAGTGTTTGTTGAACTAGGCCTAAATTTTTCTCAGCGCTCGCAATGCGCTCGCGCGTATTTACGAGGTTGAAATAATTTTGTGCAACATCGCCCATGACCGTGAGTGCGAGGGCATCACGATCAAATTCAGTAGCACGTTCATCAGCCTTTGCCGCTGTCACGTTGGCGCGGTTAGCACCAAAAAGATCGAGTTCATAGGCGGCATCGATGCCAATGCTGGCACGACGCGTGGTGTCTGCCTTGGCGGACGGCGGATCGGTACGGTTGAAAGACGCACCGCCTGAGGCATCGACGGTGGGCAAAAGTGTTGCGCCCGTGGCAGTGACGGTCGCACGCGCTTGTTCAACACGAGCGATCGCGGCGCGAATGTCATTATTATCTACGAGGGCCTTCGTCATCAGGGTATTGAGTTCGGTGCTGCCGAACTTTTGCCACCAATCTTTAGTGACCGCTTCGCCAGCTGCCACTTGTTCACGGTAGGCTGCAGGGGTGGCGACATCGGGACGCGCATAATCCGGCGTGACGGAGCATGCCGAGACAAGGAAGGTCGTGAGGAGGAGAATTTTTTTCATTTTGATTACTCCGATGATAAAGCGACAACGGGATCGAGGCGCGCAGCTTTGCGCGCAGGCAGATAGCCGAACAATAAGCCAGTCGCAACAGCGCAGGTGAAGGCCATAAGGCCCGGACCCAAAGTGAAAATCACATCAACACCGAAAAGACGGATCGCCAAGCCTAATAAAACACCAATCGTCACGCCAAGAAGGCCCCCAATGATGCAAACAACGATCGCTTCGGTATTAAATTGGATCATCACATCGCGCATACGCGCGCCGGTTGCCATACGCACACCGATTTCGCGTGTACGTTCGGTCACGGACACCAGCATAATATTCATGACGCCAATGCCGCCGACTAAAAGGGAAATCGCAGCAACAGCGCCAAGCAAGATCGTCAG
>DATCRN010000172.1:0-3029 GCA_036568945.1 Alphaproteobacteria bacterium
GGATAAAATTCATTGCCACGCAATTCGTGGATAGCGCCAATTCGCGCGCCAGCCTTGAAAAAGCCTATCGCGAGAAAACTTTGGATAATTTCCAAGAATGTTTCGATGCCGGTGTCGCTCTATCGCGCGAATTGAGTACACAAGCTTTGTTAATGCGCCATATGATTGGCATGTCAGACGCGCGAGGCGATGACGAGGGTTCAGCATATGCCCAGGTGAAAATTTCCGATCTCATGCATGACCGTGAATTTTACTTTAAAAACGCCGCCATGGTCATTTCTATGCTGGTAGAAATGCGCGGTGCAGATGAAAGCAAGTTAGCAGCCGAATTATCTGCGACAGCAATGGACGTCTTAACGCAACCTTTGCAACCTATGTCGTTTGCCGATCTTCGTGAAAAGATCACTATCTCAACAGATGAGCTTTGGAAGAACTTTAATCGCTTCGGCAAAGTATCCGTCAGTTTCGCTGAACTCAACTTGGCTTATCTGGCGCAACGCATGATATTCTGGCGGAACCATTACCGCTGGAAGAAAAAAATGCGAAACTCATCAATGCGGCCATACAAATGCAACTCGCGACACAAATTCTGGGCCGTGTCGAAACCGAACTGCTACGCATCAAAAAACGTCCGGCCCCAGGCATCAACCCGGCCAATCATTAATCTTAAGCCGCTTGGCTATACGGCAGGTTGAGCGCTTCGGCAACCGCCTGGTGCGTGATCTTACCCTGATTGACGTTCAGACCCATACGTAGATACGGATCATCCGCGAGCGCCTGTTTCCATCCTTTGTCAGCGAGTGCCAACACAAAAGGTAATGTGGCGTTGTTCAGCGCCTGTGTCGATGAATGCGGGTATGCACCTGGCATGTTGGCCACGCAGTAATGCAGAATATCATCGACTTCATAGACCGGATCTTGGTGTGTTGTGATACGGCTGGTTTCAAAACATCCGCCCTGATCGATGGCGATATCGACAACCACGGCACCGGCCTTCATATCGCGTAACATATCTTTGCTGACCAAGCGTGGCGCGGCAGCACCCGGTACAAGCACGGCGCCAATCACCATATCCATGTCTTGAATATAATTTTCGATTTTGGCTTTGCTGGCAGCCACAACATTCACAGATGCCCCGAAGAATTCATCCAAGAAACGAATGCGGCTCGGGTCTTTTTCCAGGATGGTCACGCGTCCGCCCATACCGGCGGCAACCCGCGCGGCATTAAAACCAGATACACCGCCACCCAAGACTAAGACCTTCGCAGCTTCAACACCCGGCACGCCGGAAATCAAGCGGCCACGGCCGCCTTTGTGTTTTTGGAGGAAGAATGCCCCCATAACCGGGCCCATTCGGCCTGCGATTTCAGACATCGGTGCCAGTAACGGTAACCCACCTTTAGGCGATGTCACCGTTTCATAAGCGATCGCCGTCACACCGGAATCGATCAAGCCTTGCGCTTGCTTTGCATCAGGGGCCAGGTGTAGATAAGTGAAAAGTGTTTGACCTTCGCGGAGTTGCTTCCATTCAACCGCTTGCGGTTCTTTGACCTTCACGATCATGTCCGCGCGCTTAAATATTTCTTCAGCGCTGCCGACAACTTCAGCACCGGCTTCTTTGTAATCTTCATCTAAAGCGTGAATACCCTGCCCCGCGCCTGCTTGCACGACGACCTTATGGCCATGATGCACACATTCCGCGACGGATGCAGGGTTAAGACCTACACGATTTTCTTGAGCTTTAATTTCCTTAGGAACGCCGATCAGCATGTAAACACCCTTTCATTAGATGACGGGCATTATACAAGCTGACCGGAAAAATCCTAGGTGCGGTGCATTAAGCCGCTTTACGGCTACGGGTATTGCTGTTGGCCGGTTTACGCGAGGCGCTTGTCGACTTACGCGACGAGGAGCTGGCTCGCTTGCTTTTTCCCGACGACGCCCGGCGCGTAGACTTTCTTGCCGAGGATTTGCGGGAGGTTTTTGAGTTTGCTTCCGAACGGCTTGTTGTCCGCTTTTTTGCAGAAGCGCGGCCACCCTTCCGTCCTGCGGCTGCCTTTTTGGCAGATGTCGATTTACGCGTAGCAGCTGCTTTCTTACCACCACGCGTACTGGCTGCTTTGGTTTTCGTTTTGGCAGCGGCCTTACCGCCTTTACGTCCGCCTTTTTTGGCTGGCTCTTTGTTTTCTGCTTTGCCGCGGCCAGATCCGCCTTTTTTCTTGCCGCCACCACTCATAGCATTTTCAGTGGCCCAAGCGCGTCGCTCGGCTTCTTTCTTCGACACGCCTTTCTTCTCATAGCCTTCTTCAATATGTTCGGCCTGTCGCTTTTGCTTACTTGTATACTTACTTTTTGAACCACGTGGCATGATGAACTTCTCCCATTGTTGACTTATAGCTGACCATGGAACAACTCACGCGCATATGAGTCGGTTCCATTTTATGAATGCAGGGAGATGATTTGAGAATTGTGGTGGGTGCTGAGGGGTTCGAACCCCCGACCCTCTCGGTGTAAACGAGATGCTCTTCCGCTGAGCTAAGCACCCATCCAACAATGAAGGTGAAAAGACCAAAATTCCCGGCGGAATGCAAGCTTAGATTTACTGCGATTGTTGGGCCGAACCTGGGGTAATAGGCGTTGCGGCGGCCTGGCTGTACCCAGGTACTTCCTGGGGCTCATTATTTTTGTAGTAAATCGCGATTAAAGCGGCCAAAGCCAGGGCTGTTGCGCCCCACACCAGTTTGCGGGGGAATTTGTCTTGATCCAAAACTGTCATGATTTTCTCCTTATAAGGCCACCAACGGACCTCGGTTAAGGCGGTTCCGTTTGACTTTCGCCCCTTCAGTGGAGTATCAGAATGGCACCTTTAAGGGGCACTTAGCTCAGCGGGAGAGCACGTCCTTCACACGGACGGGGTCACAGGTTCAATCCCTGTAGTGCCCACCATCTAAATCTTCACATTGATACGATTGCGACGCACGGTTCCGGTGATGGATCCGTCGGCTTCCAAGGTGATGTCTTCAAAATCC
>DATCRN010000173.1:0-17314 GCA_036568945.1 Alphaproteobacteria bacterium
CCGCCGGTATTGTGGATGCTGAAATCAAACGTCTCGTGCAGGAAGGCTATGATCGTGCCAAAGAAGTCCTGACGACGCATATGGATCAACTTCATAAAGTGGCGCAAGGCCTGTTGGAATATGAACTCTTGTCCGGCGATGAAATCAAAGCGCTCCTGCGTGGCGAGAAAATTATCCGTAAGGATGATGACGATGCCGATGCGGCACCAGTGCCGACATCGAGTGTCCCACGTGGCGGCAACATTTCCGGCTTGCCGGATCCACAAGGCGTTTAAGAATTAAAAACGGCGGCTATTATGCCGCCGTTTTGTTTTGTAGGAATTTTGCCCCCGCATAGACCATTAAACCTGCAAAGCACAGGCTCGCCATAAACCAGCTTTGCCAAATGCCCCAGATCGATAACGTATAAAGGAATATGCCGCTTGCGCCGAAGGTTGCGTATTTTTGCGCGGCTTCGGGCAATGTCTTCATACGGCGGTATAGTGTTACAAACAACGCACAGAAAGCTGCAACGCCAATAGCACCCAGTTCAAACCAAATTTGGATCGGCCCGTTATGCGGATGCAAATGGTGAATATCCATCGGAAAATCGAATAGTACGGATGTCTCACCGCGGTTAGGCAAATTAGGTGATGCATCCAAACCCCAACCAAAAATCGGTTTCTCAAACGCCCGAGATGATGCCTGATTCCAAATTTCAACCCGGGATTTAAGTGACCGATTGATCGTTTCTGTATGCTGCCAATTGGTATGATTATAAATACCAACCGCAATAAAGGGCATAAGGGTCGTAAGGCCAACCGTGCCGATGAGCGCGAGTGTCATGGTGAAACGTGCCGGCAATTTCCAGACAATGAGCGCCAGAATAGGCAATGCTAGGAACAATAATTCTGCGGTGGCGCTATGCGATACGCTGCTGCCGTAACCGATCAGCGCCATCAACCCTAAAAAGATAAGACGCATATTTTTCTGCGCCGTTACAAACAAATACGGTGCTGCCATAACCAGCCACAACGACAGTAAGACGATCGCCTTGTTTTGTTTGCTATCGACCGGGTCGTTATTTCCAGGATGCGTTAAGTCATACAACTCAAACCCATTCCACCATTCGCTTAAATAAATAGCGGTACCCAATCCCAATCCGACCAGCCATAATTGCCCTAAACGGTAGAAATCTTTGGTTTCTAAACGAGCGAGGATAGGCGCTACAAACGGCACCATGCCGAACGTGCCAATCATTTGTCCCACTTTGGTAAGCGTGTCCGGCTGATTGATGCTCCAGAAGTAGCTGATGAGACCGTAGCCGATCACGCCACCTAGAATGGTCAGTAAAGTTTTGTCGGGACGCGGCAGGCGTTTATTTTGGTGCCAATCCGTGATCAGCAATGCGATGGCACTTAAAATGAATAGGGGCGCCATACAACGCGGAGCCATGCAGGTAAGCGTGGGGCCCAGAACCAAAACCGGCGATAGACATTTTAAAATCCAATTCATGCTTTCACCAATTGCGTCATATGCGCTTCCATATTAGTGAATAAACGGTTTTGTTCGAAGCGTGTATCGAATAAGTGAAGTGCCGCATCCCCCATCGCTTTCGCTGCGTCTGGCGCGTCTGTGATCTGCAGTAAAGCGTTCATAAAGCTTTCCATTTGTCCTGCGTCATATTGTACGCCAATCCGGTGCGCTTGGATCAATTCTTCAGACTCGCCCGTGCAAGAGGACAAAACCGGCAATCCATAGGCCATATATTCGAAGAATTTATTGGGTAGGGACATCGATGTGCCTGGGATGTAAGGCGCAAGCGCAGCCGTGCTGATAGACATCAAGGCATCGATTTTTGGCTGATCGATCCATCCGGGCATCAGGACCATAGTGCCTAGCATATCGCCTGCGCCGCGCATCAATCCCGCGCGCGCATCGCCGTCGCCTGCGATTACGAATTGAATATCGCTGCGGCCTTGGTCTCTAAGGCGTCGCGCGGCGGCCAGCACTGGTGCAAAATCAAAACTGATGCCAAGCGTACCGGCAAAGGCGATGATTTTGACGTTGGTCTTAAGTCCTTGCTGTTGCCACCATTGGTTGGCTTCATTGCGCATCGGGGCGGATAAAGGTGTGCGCGTGTAGCCCAAATAAAACACGTAATCGCGGGTTTTATCTTCGTCGCGGCCGGCAAATTTAAGCCCATAGTGCATTTGTAATTTGGTCACGCCGGAAATGCCTTTGGCCTGCTGTGCTGCACGCTTGATGTCGCGAAATTGGCCATTTAATAAAATACGTGCCGCAGGGCGTACTAATTTAGGAAAACGATTGACCAAATCTTCCGGCCAGTGATCGCGAATGTCCAAAATGTAGGGGACGTTGTGCTTCTTAGCAAAATCTGCCACGACCCGTGCGTTTTCAACCGTTGGCACCGGGCAGATGATTATATCGGGTAGCATGCTCGCATGCGCTGCCAGCGATCGCTTTAATTCTTTCGCAACAACCCTGTGATGCTGAAAGCGCGCAAAGGATACATTGCTTTGATATCCAGGCCCATGCAGTACATGTAATTTAACACCGTTATCCAGCACGTGGGTTTTGGCTTCGGCGACATGCGATTTAACAGCATGCGAAAAATCACATGCCCACCAGGACACATCATGACCTTTGGCCGCTAAAAACGCGGTAAATCGGCCGTAACGCAGCAGACGCTTACCCTTTTCCAAAGGAAGGGGTTCGCCGATTTCTATGAACCAAATGCGCATTACTTACCGTAGAAAGACCGCACGGCCTTAATGACAAAGACGACATCTTCATCGGACAGCGACATATTCATCGGCAGCATCATGCAGCGTTCGAAGAAGTGATCTGTTTGCGGCAGGCTTTGCGTGAATCCTAGTTTTTTGAACTGGTGGATCGGCGTGCCTGCCCATTGAATGATCGTGCCGATGCCTTTTTCTTTTAGATATTCGCGTAACGCTTCACGGCGTTCGGCAGCGATTTCATAGTTTTGATAAATATCATAGTGATCTTTGTCGGCATCAGGACCGGATGGTAGGCGCAGTTCCGGAATATTGGATAGGCCTTGCGTATATTTCGCCGCAATCGCGCGGCGACGGGCCATGATGTGATCATAGTCCTTGAAATTGTAATTAAGGAACGCAGCTTGAAGATTATCTAGGCGTGCATTGGTTCCCCACAAAACAACCTCACCCTTTTCGTTACGACCATGATCACGTAAGGCGCGCACTTGCTCGGCAATCTTGTCATCATTGGTAATCAACGCGCCACCATCGCCAAAGCAACCCAAAATTTTGGCCGGGTAAAAACTGAATGTGCCGAATTTACCAAAGGTACCGGCACATTGTCCTTTAAATTTGGATCCAAGCGCCTGCGCGGCATCTTCCGCCACCATCACGCCATGTTTGTTGGCGACGTCCATAATCGCATCCATATTGCAGGTACGGCCATTGACGTGCGTGGGCAAAATGACCTTTGTCTTTTCCGTGACGCATTTTTCAGCCGATTTCGCATCCATCAAATTATCTGGACCGATATCGCATGGGACGATTTTGGCGCCCAGCATGTGACCTGCCGACGCGGTGGCAATATAGGTGTGCGACGATACGATGATTTCATCGCCGGGCTCAATGCCCAGGGCCATCAGGCCAATCATAATTGCGTTGGTGCCGTCCGCCGCGCCAATCACGTGTTTGACGTTTAAAAATTTCGCGATAGACGCCTCAAAGTCCGCTAAATCTTTTTGCAAGATATAGGCGCCGCGTGAACACACATCTTTGAAGACCTGCATGTAACCTTGTTCATTGGCTTTGAACTGTGCTGGATAATTGAAAAATGGAATGGCGCGATCATACGCGTTCAATGTGTCGTGAACTTTAATGGGTGCGGCTTGGGACATCGTTTTTCTCCTATGCGCGATTGAGTAGTTTCTGAGCGGTTTGCGCAAGCGCTTCAGCATTCAAACCATACAGATCTTTCAAGTAATTTTGGTCGCCGACGGTAGCAGTGTAGGTATCTGGAATGCCCGCGCGATGGAACTTCACGCGAACGCCCGCTTCCATACAAATTTCAGCAATCGCGCCGCCCAAACCACCGATTACGGTGTTTTCCTCAACTGTGATCAGAACTTCCGTATCCTTAGCCGCGCGAATAATCGTGTCTTTATCCAAAGGTTTCAGGGAATGAACGCTTAATACACGTGTCGAAAGACCGCCTTTTTCCAGTAAGTCTGCAGCACCGATTGCGGCACCTAGCACGCCACCTGCGCCGATAAAGGTAATGTTTTGACCTTCGCGAATGGTACGCACTTTTCCAATCTCAACCGGCGCATCATCGCCACCCGCGGGGATAGGGGCCGAGGACCGTTCCAGACGCAAATAACATGGACCGGCATGTCGCATCATATATTCCGTGCAGGCAATCGTTTCCTGATCCGTAGCAGGCGTCAGCATGGTCAGATTAGGAAGCGCGCGCAAAATGCTTAAATCTTCTGTCGCGTGATGCGACATGCCAAGAGCGCCGTACGAAAAACCACCCCCAACACAGACGATTTTGACATCGGCATTGTGATATAATACATCGTTGCGAATTTGCTCGAGCGGACGAAGTGTCGGGAAATTTCCAATCGAATAGGCAACCACGCGGCGGCCTTCGTGCGCCAGACCCGTTGCCAGGCCAATCATATTCTGCTCGGCCACACCAACATTCAAATACCGATCCGGGTAAGCCTTGATGAAAGGATCAAGGACGCCAAAGCCCAGATCACCGGTCAGCAGCATCGCGTTTTTATTCGCAGCAGCTTCCGTCATTAAGGTTTTGAGGAAAAGGTCACGCATCGCCTAGCTCCGCGCGGGCCGCATCGAATTCCTCGCCTTTGGCGGTGCGGTAATGCCACAGCACCGAATTTTCCATGAAGGAAACGCCTTTGCCCTTAGTCGTATGCGCGATCACGACACGCGGTTTCCCGTCTACTGTTGGCACAATATCGGTGGCTTTTATGATTGCCGCATGATCATGACCGTCAACTTCAACCACGTCCCATTTAAAGCTAAGGAATTTATCGGCGAAAGGTTCTAGCCCCAGCGTATCTTCCGTGCTCTGCAGACTTTGAATTTTGTTGTAATCGATGATAGCGACCAGGTTCGATAATTTATGGTGACCTGCAAACAGGAAGGCTTCCCAATTCGACCCTTCATCGCACTCACCGTCGGACAGCACACAAAACACACGCTGCTTCCCGCCGTCTTGTTTCAGCGCATAGGCACGACCGGCGGCGACAGGCAATCCATGGCCCAACGACCCCGTTGATAATTCTACGCCTGCCACGCCTTTGTGCGATACGTGACCCGACATGATTGATCCGTTGGTATAATAGGCATCCAGAATTTTTTTATCGAAGAATCCGCGTTCGGCAAGCGCCACATAAATCGCGGCGCCCGCATGTCCTTTGCTTAAGATGAAACGATCGCGGTCAGGCCAAGTCGGATTTTTAGGATCCAGTCTCATGACACTGCCATAGAGCACGCCAATAATGTCCGCCATGCCCATGATCGATCCGATATGCGACCCACCGCCGCTGCTGGTCATTTCCAGGGCGCGGACGCGGATTGTGTGAGCGAGGGACTTGGCAGCTTCGGCGGTCATCTGGGGCACAAAGTAGAGGGTATGGCCCGTTTAAGTCAATGAAATGACCGCATTTTTCACAGATGAGGTTCTAAAAAGTTGTGAAATATCAAGGCACTGACTATATTTGCCATAAATGGAAATTAGCCCATCCCGCGTCGAGCTTTTAGATACCGCGACCACCGCGCGGATTCTCATGAAAAAGTTCGGACATGAAGACAATGATGTGTCGCCACCGGAAAGCTGGCAGTCCCTCCCGCCTGAACTGCAAAAAATCGCGCTGAAAAGATCTGCCGATAAAGCGGCCTTTACGTCTTGGTACCGTTGGTACCGCGAAACAAAACCCAATGTGACACAAGAGGATAAAGATAAAGCCTGGGCGGATATAAAGCCGCGTTATCGTCCCGTCGCGACATTGGATCTTGT
The DNA here is from genome assembly GCA_036568945.1 of Alphaproteobacteria bacterium. Taxonomy (GTDB): domain Bacteria; phylum Pseudomonadota; class Alphaproteobacteria; order Micavibrionales; family UBA1664; genus UBA6145. The sequence goes on from DATCRN010000173.1 coordinate 6,049, forward strand.
CAGTAAGCAAATGACCGAAGACGGCTATGAGGATTTGCTCAAAGCCATTGCAGATAAGCGCGCCCATATTGCAGGCAGCGCCATTACCTATCTCCGCGCGATTGAGGAAGAAACTTTAAAATTATCCGAAGATGAATTTACGTGCCTTGCTTATGTGTATCAGGGCTTGAGCTCCAAAGACGATGATAAAATCCATTTTGGCTTGTTCCTCACTGGCGCGTATGAGGGTGGCGATGATTACATCACCAATCTATGGCGCGTGATGAAGGCTTTGGGACATCCGCTAAGCCCGGCTGAATTCGGCGTGGCATCCAACGCGGTCAATGATTATCTTGCTAAAAATGCCTACCAATGGCGGCCAATGTCGATGGCGGATGTAATGTACCAAGAATATGGGCCGCATCCGTTTGAGCTCGAACGCGATGTCTCAGGTAATCTTAAATCCGTACGTTACGCAGTTTTACCCAATCATGAACGGATGCGTCTTTTAGAATTGCCGGCGGTCAAAAGCCTATACAACGTGCATGAGGAAGATAAGATTCATACCGGATGTCCTGCCATGCATGCCAAAACAAATGACCTCGACCCAAATAATCCGGTGAAATTCCTATTGCAGGAGTTATCACGCACAGCGTATCTGGCGCTTTTCCCACATCATGTGCCCGGGGCTTCTTTGCGCGCTGCGACGAAGATGACCTTGTAATCACGGTTTGGTTGGTCCGCTGCAATCGCGCTTGGTTTTTCATACGGACATGTTTGGGCATCGATTTCGTTAGGCATCGTCACCATATTGCCGAATACCAAACGTTTCATCCATTTTTTGCCCTGTGTTGTTTTAGGCATCAAACCTAAAGACACGATGATTTTTTTAACCGGGCGCAGAACGCGCTGACGCATGGAGACAGATTGCAGGGGCGTGCCGCCCGATGTTTCGACGATGCTCATATTGGTGCGTTTCATCAGATCCACGAGTTCTACCACACCATAATATTTATGGCTGTGTGGGGACGGATTGAAATCATATAAATCTTTATTGGCGGTCACGATCAGGAGTACACCGCCCGGTCTTAAAATGCGTTGCGTCTCAACCATAAAGGACATGACATCCGCCACATAATAGATGGCTTCAAAAATCAGAATGACATCGGCGCTGTTATCGGCATACGGCAATTTAGTGGCGGAAGCGGTATCAATACGAACCCGCGATCCATAATGCTTGCGTGGGTTAATCAGAACTTCATCGGAAATATCGCATGCCTGCACGCTGCGCGCACGCGAAGCAAGAAAGCCTAAGCCTGCGCCGGCACCACAGGCCACTTCGATGACATCCTTATCCGTTGCGTAATCTCCCGCCCAGTAATAGCGGTTGCATAGGCGTTGTAATTGTTCGCCGGAAATTTCATCCCCGGTCATTTCAGTGACATCTTTGTAGGTGACAGCAGCTTGGCTCATGTTATGCAGCCTCTCTCGTTTGGACGATTTCTGTAGCGCCCGGCGGTGGGGCAGGAAGCAATGGTTCGGCTCGACGCGCGACATGTGCAAGTGCCGGATCACAATTAAGATCAACTAAAATACGTTGCACACCGGCCAATGCCTTTTGACGGTTCACAATCGTGAGCGCCGTTAAATAAACCAATTTCAAATCAAGGATCACATTGGCGTTTTCGACATACAAAATGCCCAAGCGACTTTTATAAGGACGGATCAGTTGATTATACGCAATGTCCGGATCGGTTGCGTCCTTTAAAATTTCGCCTTCATCCGCAAAGACGATGGATGAAATATCGGTAATACCCGGGCGCACGCTCAGCAGTTTTTTCTCTTGTGGCGTATATAGATCCGTCTCGCGTTTGACATTGGGGCGAGGGCCGACCAGCGACATGTCGCCTAAGAGCACGTTCCAAAGCTGAGTGATTTCATCAAGCTTATAGCGACGGATCATATGGCCCACGCGCGTAATGCGCATGTCATTCGCGCCGGTAGAATCCACGCCGGATTTATCGGCGTTTTTGACCATCGACCGTAATTTCACCATGGTGAAGATTTTTTCGTCCTTGCCCACGCGCGGTGCCATATAGAACGGCGAATTTTTATCCTGACGCCAAACCAGGAACATGAACACGGCAATCACAGGACTGAACACGATCAATCCGCACGCTGCGGCAATGATATCGAATACACGTTTAATCAAAATTTTCCCCTTTAAAATAGGCAAGAAATTTGTACGAAGAAACGATGCCTTATGCAAGGTTCATGACCGGATTGCGCTTTAGCAAACGCCAGAAAAATAGGACAGTTCCGGCTGTTATCCCTGCTGTGATCAAGCTTTCAACGACAAAATGCGAAAGGGTCGATTCTGTGGGTAGTTTTGCTGCGATATGTAGCCCGTATTGCACAGCGGCTGTGCCGATGGCGGCGCCAATCAGCAATGCATATTTACCCGCGTTTAAATGCAAAATATTGAAGATAAAACCAAGTTGCACTAACAGGTACACGCACTGCGCCGTGACATAAGCGCCGACCGCTAAAACCGGATTATCCGTGCGGGCAAGCAGTGCGATAAGCAAGCCGATCGATGCGGTATCGAATATCAATTGAATACGGAATAGCACATCTTGTTTATTGCGAATTTCAAATACGCGCCCGCACCAAATGGTGAGGAGAAACAAAACCGAAAGCGGCATATAGATCAGCGCGTAAATCCCAGCTTGCATCCACTTAAGGCCAAATACGAATGCAAAAATCTCTGGACCCCAATTGGCAATGTAAACCGATGCTGGCGCCATGATACAAGCAATCGCGAGCATGAGCTCAAAGCTGAACAAACGAAATTCAGGTTTGTCGATCGCTTGCGATGCTTCGCGATAAAATACTGGTCCCACGGATGTTGAGAGCAAAGACGACGGGATCATGAGAACGGATCGCACAAGCGCGTAAAACCCAGCCGCAATCGGTTGATGAAAGACCAGTAAAATGACTGTGACACCCTCGCGCGATGCCATCGCAAGCGCATTTTGCGGCAGGGTGAAAAGAGGGAATTTGCGATAGCGCGATAAAACATCGCGTATTTGGGACACAGGCAATATGCCGTGCTGTTTATATTGGTCTTTAAGCCACGTGATGCCGTGTTTAAAGGACGTAAGCGCAGCCCCTTGTCCAATCACACGCGCCATTACTAGGCTGGCGGCTGTAGGTTTCAGCAATCCTAAAATCACAGCGGCGCTGCAATTGACGATTTGCAAACTTGCCGTGCCACGCCCGATTTCACCGTAAACCCTTAGCCGGGAGGAGATGTAATTCCCCAGCAGCAGCATCGCCATCAAAAATCCAATGAGCGGCGCCAGCATGCTCCAACCCTGCCAATGCGCGAGCCCTTGAAATTGAGACAGAAAGGGCTGTGCAGCCAAGATCAGTACCGCAAAAATCAAAAATCCCGTGACGGTGATTTGAAAAGACGCGCGGGCAACCTTGCTTGCAGTTGCGTCATCCTCAGGCAAAACAACGGCGACTTCTAATTGTAAAGTCATCAGCGCTGTTAAAAGGACGGCGAAGGATAAGAGGGATGCAAAAATCCCATATTCATCCGGGGCATACAAACGCGAAATTAAGGGCATCGCCAAAATCGGCACGAATTGCCCGATCACTGCCCCGCGCAACGTCGATCCCAAATGAGTGAAGAAAAGTTTCAATTAGCTTTCAGCGCGTTTGGTAAGCTCAAAGGTGAAAATCCACGACATCATTTGAATACCGGGGATTTTTTCGAGCCAAGAATCAATCTTGTTGATCGCGCCGGCAAAAGCTTTGGGCATATGCGGTGTTAAAATGCCCATAATGTGCCAGTAATGTACATTGCCGACATCGAAGAAACGTTTCGCAAAACGTAAATCTTTATGGGATAGGATGTGTGCTTTTTCCCAATCGGTGCGCATCGCGGGCGTCATCATGCGATACAGTTTGATCGCAGGATTATAATCAAGCGCTTCCACCGCAAGAATTTTGCCCCCCGGTTTCATTACCCGGCGCAGTTCAGGAAATGCATAGGACAAATCCAAATGGTGCAACATACCGGAGCAGATGACGATATCGACACTGTTATCAGGCAGCTTGGTATTCTCCGCATCGGCTTGGAAGAAGAACGTATTGTTAAGACCCATGCGCGCGGCATCGCGACGCGCATTTTCAATCGAAATTGGGCTGATATCTAAACCCAAAACCATAGCGGCGCCGGCGGCGGCCGCGGTCATAGCGTTGGGGCCATCACCGCACGCATAATCCAAAACAACTTTGCCCGCGGCATGGGTCTTGATCCAATGGTCGACATAGTCGTGCGAACGCCCTGTTGCGGAGTAATATTTTTTATTGCCATAGAATTTTTCGTAGGAATCCGTGGTGCTTAAATTTTCTTCCAATTCCCGCTGGCTGTTCACGCCTTCTTGGCGCGTGCGATGCGCGTCGTGAAATTCGATTTCTTTCTTTTTGCGGCTGGTAAGCGTCTGTTGCCATGCTTCATTGGAAATACGATCGATCTCGCGAACGGCGGTCAAAAGCTTCTCGATTTCCTGGCTGTGATACGGCGCAACATTGGTAACTGGCTGTGCGGTCATGTGACTCCCCATGGGAAAAGATGCGTAATAATCATCCGGTAAAGGATGGTGGGCACAGCAGGGATTGAACCTGCGACCCCCACCATGTCAAGGTGATGCTCTCCCGCTGAGCTATGTGCCCTAAAGGTCACGCAAGTGCGGTTTAAATAACCGGATTAAGGGGTTAATGCAAGAGGTTTAAGCAGCCAGCAGCTGGTTCACCTGATCGACCAAATCCTTGAGATGGAAAGGTTTGGAAAGGACGCGGGCCTGGGTTCGCGCCGGGTTGCGGGCACCCATGGCAACAGCCGCAAAGCCGGTAATAAACATGACTTTGATGGATGGATGAAGCTCGGCCGCTTTTTGAGCAAGCTCAATACCATCCATGCCGGGCATCACAATATCGGCGAGCAGCAGGTCGAAATCGCCGTCTTTATGGGTTTCGAGGGCATTTAAAGCGTCGAGCCCGTCCGTGCGTGCTTCGACCTCATGCCCGGCCTTTTCGAGGGCTGCCGCCAGAAAGCCGCGCATCGAGGTATCATCTTCAGCCAGAAGGATTTTTGCCATGTCTTATTGAAAGCCTTTGTGGTTTTGCGTACCAATCATATTTGGCTGTTGTCCACAAAAGAAAGGTCCAATCTTGAGCGTTTTGATTGCCGATATTGGCGGCACCAATGTGCGCTTCGCCCTATATGACGGCACTGTCAATGATGTCCAAGTCATGCAGGTCGCTGATTATCCTGGTCCAGCTGAAGCCGCATCCGCTTATTTATCATCCCGCGCCAAACCGGATAAGGCTGCTTTTGCCGTTGCGGGTCCTGTGACAGGTGATGATGTTTTCGAGCTCACTAATCACCCGTGGAAATTTTCGATTAGCGCCACACGCGAAGCGCTCAAACTTTCGCGTCTTGAGTTGATCAATGATTTTCATGCCATCGCTTTGGGTATTCCGGGTGCCGATCCTGCCATCATCAAACAAATCGGCGGTGGGTCGCCTATGCCACATGGCAATATTGGTGTGATCGGACCAGGCACTGGTCTGGGTGTCGCCACTCTTGTTTGGGATAAGGATAAATATGTGGCAGTGCCGGGGGAGGGATCTCACGTCACGGCTCCAGGCGTAACGCAACGCGAATTTGATTTGTTCGCTTGGCTTACCACGCATCGTTACAGCCATGTGTCGGTCGAGCGTGTGTGTTCCGGCAAAGGCCTGGTGAACCTCTATGATGCGATACGCGGTGTAGATAAATTGGCTTTGCCTGATGCAACGCCTGCCGAAATCACGACGCGCGCCATTGATGGATCATGCGCGGTTTGTAAAGAATGTTTGACCGTGATGTTGGCAATGCTTGGTCGTGCCGCGGGCAATTTAGCGCTGACCAATATGACGCGCGGCGGGATGTATTTCGCGGGTGGCATTTTGCCAAAATTGGGACTTTCCTATTTGCAAGGATCGCGCTTACGCGGTGATTTCACAGCCAAAGGCCGCTTCACCGCTTTTGTTGACGCCATACCCACCTACTTGATCGATGATCCGTTTTTGCCTCTGCGCGGCCTGGGCGTTTACGCGGAAAGCCTGTGACGTTTTTTCAGGCCAAGTCTGCGCGATTTTTCGAATAATGAAGGCTACGTTACGATGCCGCGCTATACGCATTGCTTCCACGTGTGTGATGCTCACATCTTCAGCTGTATCCTGATCACGTTGATCCGGGAAATGGAGTAATTCTAATTTTCCGTCCATGTTTTCAATCAGTGCTGTGTTGGTATGGCCCATCCACATGCCGCAATTGCCCAAGATTTTTTTGTGTCGGATCATGCGTAAAAAGGGCACATGTGTGTGACCACAAATAAGACCGTCTGCGCCTTTGGCGATCATTAATCGATATGCTGCGCGCTGGAAATTATTCAGAAGACGCAAGGCAGCTTTGCCCGATCGTTTCATGAGGGCTTTGGCTAATGAATATTTTTTCATCTTGCCATCGATCATAATGCGAGGCGCAGGCGCGGTGAGGCCAAAGACATTGGCAATATGCTCATAAAACCAATCACCGAAGCGCGACACATGACCGCGGATCAATACATTATCGAACTGATCCCCGTGCAAGACAATCAAACGTTTCCCATCCAAGGTGCGGTGAATGCAAGAATTGCAGATGCGAATACCTGCACGCAGTGAAAAACGGGCGCGACGGAAACGGTTCAAACGCCGCACGCGTTCATCATGATTGCCGGGCAGGTAAATAATTTTGGCGCCGCGTTGTTTGTGATCGGCCAGGACATCCAAGATGCGCGTGTAATCCGCGCGCCAATGCCAGCGTTTGGCTAATTTCCATCCATCGATAATATCGCCCACCAAATAGATTTTTTGCGGCGCATAGGATTGTAGAAAATTGAGGAGGGCACGCCCGTCGACGCCTTTATATCCAAAATGAAAATCCGATAAAAAAACCGCCCTAACAGAAATTACCTGTTGACGGTCGGGCTGGTTGGTGTCGATCAAGCTCATTGGCTCCGGCGTTGCTTTCAGCATTTAAAAGGTAGCAAAAGTGCGCCTTTCGTCCAGGCCTTTTTGCAACGCAGCAATCAAGTCTTTGATAATTTAAGATTTTTGGGTTTCTAAAAAGACATTCGCAACCGCAGGCCAGCTGTAATGTGCCTGGGTGTATTCGAATCGCGCCTGCGCATCGCCGGGAGTTCGCAGCGCCTTTTGGATAGCCACGTGTAAATTGTCATCGATTGCACCCAGCAAATCCTCCGTCACGATATCGATTGGACCTGTTGCGCGATACGCGGCGATTGGAAGCCCGCTTGCAAGCGCTTCAATTAATACCATGCCGAACGTATCTGTTTTGGATGGAAAAACGAAAATATCGGCACTGCGATAATACGCGCCCAAATCTGCGCCGGTTTTGATGCCGGCGAAAACAACATTGGGATAGCGCGATTTTAAATCATCTTCCGCGGGACCGTGCCCAACCAAGACTTTAGTCCCTGACACATCCAGATCCAAAAATGCCTCGATGTTTTTTTCCACCGATATGCGCCCGACATACAGCAAGATCGGTTTTGGTAAATTCGCAAATTCCTTTTTAGCGCCGGGATGAAACACAGTGAAATCCGCGCCGCGTAATAGGCGTACCATCCGGTTTTTGAATCCCCAGGCGCGTAACTCGCCTTCCAGGCTTTGCGTGGCGACAAAGGTTGCTTTAGCCGGGGCATGGAAACGGCGTATGTGCCAAATCATTAAGCGCCGCGCGATTTCTTGCGCATGGCGGCCTAAAGGTGAAACGCGCTTGGCCACATAATCCGGGAAATGTGTGTGATAGGATGTGGTGTAGCGAATATTTCTACGTAAGCAATATCGTCGCGCAGCCCAACCCAGCGGTCCTTCGACCGGGATATGGATGGCTTCGGGCTTAAAATCCTCAATCAATCTTTTCAGCTTAAAATCCGGCAGGATCGAAAGGCGGATTTCTTTATAGGTAGGTAGGGCGAATGTATTGAAATCGGCTGGCCCAATGACTTTGACCGTATGGCCCATATTTTCCAGTTCGCGAATAATGTTCTGATAGGTCCGGACTACGCCGTTAACCTGGGGCGCCCATGCGTCTGAGACGATCAGAATACGCATCTTTGTATTTGGGTCCTTCCTGCGGTAAGGTGCCGCCACAATGACCGATACGAACGCGACTAGTGTCCTGATTCCCGACGTGCTTGACAACACCCGTCTTGATCGCGCGCTCGCTGTGCTGCTTCCTGATTTGTCTCGCGCACGCATTCAGGCGTTGATCGAATCCGGCGACGTTTTGATTGGTGGTAAAGCCTTGAAAGCTTCCGCAAAAGTTGTTGCTGGACAATCTGTTTCTTTGGTTATGCCCGAACCGGAAGCGGCAGAACCGGTGGCAGAAGATATTCCACTGGATATCGTTTATGAAGATGATGACCTGCTAGTGTTAAACAAGCCTGCGGGTCTGGTCGTGCACCCCGCAGCCGGACATCAGCAAGGAACGCTCGTGAATGCGCTCCTTCATCATTGCGCAGATTCGCTTTCCGGTATTGGCGGTGTGAAGCGGCCTGGTATCGTGCACCGCCTCGATAAAGACACATCAGGTCTCATGATGGTTGCCAAAAATGATTTTGCGCATCAGCATTTGGCCAAGCAATTAGCCGACCGCACACTCTCGCGTACATATCATGCTTTGGTGTGGGGTACCCCGATGCCGTTCAAAGGTACCATCGATGCACCGCTCGCGCGCAATCCAAACAATCGCTTTTTTATGGCTGTACGCAATGACGGTCGCCAAGCGGTCACGCATTACACGGTGTTGGAACGTTACGGCGATACTGCATCGCTGGTAGAATGCAAACTTGAGACTGGACGGACGCACCAAATCCGCGTGCATATGGTGCATAAAAAAAATCCGCTGATCGGTGATCCTTTATACGGGTTGCAACCGTCTGCTGTCGGTGGATACCTCAAAAGAGGGGGGTATGAAGGCGCGCAGGCGGATCTCATTTTAGGCTTTCCCCGTCAGGCGCTTCATGCGCTTAAACTGAGCTTTATTCACCCGCGGACCGGGAATAAGGTCACATTAGAGTCTGAATTACCAAATGATTTCAAAGAATTGCAAAAAAGTTTGTTAAAGGACTAAAATTGCCCTTGCAATTATTTAAATTTTTATGTAAATTAAAATTATAGCGTCTGATTTAAAAGAGGGTGTGTTTTTAGATCAGACGCTTTTTACGAACTCAAGTGACATGGCATGGAACTTGTGTGACCCACTTAAGAACTTCTTAGGCCGCCGATGTAGGCGGCCTTTTTTTGTCTTTAAGGGATGGCAATGTCGATGCCGTCGTTATCAATTGCGTCCGCGCCAACCGCATCGTTTTGATTGGTGGTGAATAGGGCAGGCCACGCGCGCGCCACTTCGCGCGTGCCAAAGGATTCCGTCATCTCCTCGATCGGCATCGGGCGACTGAGCATCTGCCCGCCATCGCGTCCAACCTGGCGGAAATTACCACGGAATTGATGTTGGTTGGCTTTGCGGTTTTTGTTCAAGGGGACAACGACGCGCAGCATCGGGTCGAATTTTGTATTGCTGAAAAATCCTTGTTGTTCTTCACGATCAGTCCAGGTCATCGTGGCATCCACATACATGCCGCTCGGAAAATCATATTTCATGCCAAGCGTGCCACCCAAATCGCCTGCCAAATATTTTCCCGCAGCGGCATGAAAGCTCATGCGGCTGTCCGGGACGTCGTATCCTGCGCGCACGTGTCCAGTAAAATGGCTTTCATTCGAAATGTTCAAATCCATCATCGATGGTTTGCGACGCCAGACTTGCCAGCCATCCGCGCCGATCCAAAATGGTTTATTCCATGGACGGTAAATGATTTCCGCGCCCGCGCCTGCGTACATCTCCTCCAAATACCCGCCTGTAATACCGACATGCAAATCGGTGATCGGCGTGTTGTGCCACGATGCGTACAAACGGTCGATGCTAAGGGGATTGCCAAAATTCACCATATCCCGCCGCACAGGTGGGCGCGTATCAGGTAAATATTCCAACACGTCGCTATTGGTCGCAATGGTGCTTGCAACGCCCACCCCAAACATAAAACCGTAGGGGCGTACTTGCAGCCCCTCAGCAATCAGGCGTGTGCGATGCAGAATAGCGGGATCGTAATTGTTGAGACCCGCTGTGGTTTCAATCGCAATCGTTCCGTAATAGCCACGGATCAATGATTTCTTCCAACTTAGATTTTTGCGCGCGCAGGGCGTCTGCAGACGCTGCACATTCCACACGCCTTTATGCCAAAGTTCCTGTGGACTAGTTTGATGATCGATGACGGCAAGGCGCACATCGCGTCCCAATAAACTGATATTGGGTCCGCGTAAGCCCGCCATGCGCGGCTCTGTGACGACGATCGAGTCCCCGATATCGACCGTATCGATTTTCATGCGCTTAAGCGTATATCCGGTGGAATCCGGCAAAGATTGGTTCAGATACATATGCGCGCAACGAAAGGTGACGTCTTCCGCATAGGCGGATGCGCCCGTCATGCATATGGACAAGGCGCTCAAAAGCGGCAGAATGAACCTAATCGACATCACCGGGGAACACCCCTGTTTTAATGAACCTGACGGGAATCGTGTCTGAAAGCTTGAATACAAATGTAGGGAGAGTCAAAGCGCCAAGTTATCCGGAGCTTTATGACATTGCCATCATCGGTGGTGGCGTAAACGGCACCGCAATTGCCCGGGATATGGCGGGTCGCGGCTATTCCGTGCTGCTTCTTGAGGGTGGTGATTTGGCAGGCGCCACATCATCGGCTTCAACCAAACTGATTCATGGCGGCCTGCGGTATTTGGAATATGGCGAACTGCGTTTGGTGCAAAAAGCCCTCCGGGAGCGGGAGGTATTTTTACGCACTGCCCCGCATATCGTTTCGCCCCTGCGTTTTGTGTTACCGCGCGCGGTGGGGTCACGTCCGCGCTGGATGCTCAAAATGGGGTTGTCGTTATATGACCGTTTAGCACGACGCGATGTGCTCCCAGATTCCGAAAGTCTGGATTTAACGCGCCATGAATTTGGTGAAGCTTTCGCAGGGCGCATTCATGATGGTTTCGCCTACAGTGATTGCTGGGTTGATGATGCGCGATTGGTGGCATTACAAGCAGT
>DATCRN010000174.1:0-6165 GCA_036568945.1 Alphaproteobacteria bacterium
CTTTTAACGCGGCATTGACACGCTGACGCTCGATGGCGCAAGCATGGTCTCGCAACGGCCAATAGGCTGACTTTGCAACTGCCATTGCTTTGTGAGCAAAATAGGCGTCCTGATCACCCAATTGCAGCATGATAGGCTGAATTAAGTCTTTAATGGCACCCCGCTCTGTTTCTTTGTGTATCGTCTTGGCGGCATCCAACCAATTATTCGCATAGATATCATTGCCGGATATGGATGGTAGGCTTAAATCGTACTCGTCCGTGTAACCTAAAATCGCACGGCCCCAATCCATAGGTCCGTAATGATCAAACGACGTTGCATAAGGATTTTGTTTGCGCACCGCGATCTGCGGAAATGTTTTGCAAACGGCGACCATCATTTTCCAACCGCTGGTATCGATGTCCATGATCAGACTGACATGCGCCTGTTTTGGTTCGATGACTGAGGCTGCTTCGCAGATATGCTGACGGCGGTCATACCATTTTTGGTAGATGGTCAGAATGTCAGAAATTTTATCGGCGCTTGTGACACCCATTGTGTCACGCAGCCAGGTTTCAACGAAATCGGGGTTATAGGCCGGGACGCGGGTGATTGCCTCAAGCATATGTTTCCATAATCTATGCGTATTTCACTGTCAAATTTTGCCCATTTTCGGGTCCTCTTTATGTTGTCAGGCCCGGCGCCTATGGTATGGTCATAAAAATTAAAAAACCCAAGGATTTCAACGATGAAAAAACTGGTAATGACCGTGTGTGCTCTACTTGCCTTAAGCGCTTGCGCAAGCCAAGCGCCGGAAAGCGATAAGCAAATTCGCGAGCGCGCCGATTACTGGCAGCGTGATGATGGCGTTTCCGCTCTATATCTGACGGGACCGAAAGCACAACACCAACTCAATATGGACATCGCCGCTTGCGTGGCCGAGGTCAAAGAATTGGTTCGTCTTGGATCCATCCGTCGTGCCGAGCCGCCAAAAGATCTTGCGCTCGAACCAGGTTTGAAACGTGGCTGGGCTTCGCCGACACGTGACGGCCCGCTTTTCACCGAATATACCGAATTCCAAGATTTCGATGGCTGCATGTCCTCCAAAGGTTGGGATCGCGTTGACTATGTGAAGCCATCGGTGGCTGAACGTGCTGCCGGCAATTATACCCAAACTATTTTGGGTCATGAGCTCGGCTGGACTGCGCCAACCCAAGTCAATTCGGGCAATAATTTTAACGACTAACCTTTAAGGACAACATCAATATGAAGTTTTTTGTCGATACCGCCGAGCTGAAAGATATTCAGGAACTGCATGACATGGGCATGGTAGACGGTGTCACCACCAACCCATCCATCATCGCAAAATCCGGCGCTGATTTCATCGAACGCATTCTCGAAATTTGTAAAATCGTAAAAGGTCCCGTCTCTGCTGAAGTGGCATCAACGGATTTTGAAACGATGATGAAAGAAGGCGAGAAGCTGGCTAAACTCGGCAGCAATATTGCCGTCAAAGTGCCGCTGACTGAAGCAGGTCTCAAAGTCTGCCGCAATTTGTCGAACAACGGCACGATGGTCAACGTCACGCTGTGCTTCTCCGCGGTGCAAGCACTGCTGGCCGCTAAAGCTGGCGCAACCTTTATTTCCCCATTCATTGGTCGTCTCGATGATATTGGTCAAGACGGCATGGATTTGATTGCCGACATTCGCCGCATCTACGATAATTACGGCTTTAAAACTGAAATTCTCGCAGCATCCATTCGCCACCCGCAGCATGTGCTGATGGCGGCGAAAATCGGTGCCGATGTTGGAACGATGCCACCTGCCACGATCCGTCAGCTTTATAAGCACCCGTTGACGACTAACGGTCTTGCAGCCTTCGTTGAAGACTGGAAAAAAACCGGTCAATCGATTCTCTAAACCATGTCATGTCGAACGCAGTGAGACATCTCCCAGTTTTCATGAGATCCCTCGCTGCGCTCGGGATGACGCTATGGGTGGTTGGCTGCGCTTCACAAAACTCTACCGCAGACTTTTATTTTAAGAAAAACGATTTAGCGCAGCCAAAACTGGCAGCGTTTCCACATTGCCGCTCCGGCGGATGCACCAAAGTCGATAAAGTATCGCTGACCCAAAGAGACATCGCCTCGATTAAAAAGCTTTTCCCGGCAGAAAGCCCGGTTGCTGAACGCAAACAAATTGCCAAAGCAATTGGTGAATGGGAAAACATTGTCGGCCACAAAACCGGCACCTATCGTGATACGGGCAACAGCTACTCAGGCGATATGTTCCAACAAGATTGCGTGGATGAAAGCACCAACACGACTGTGTATCTTACGATGATGCAAGATATGGGTTGGCTTAAATTCCACACGGTGAATGCGCCGCAATCCCGCGCGCCGCTTTTTTCAGGTAATTTCGGCCCTCACCGCACCGCGCAGATCGAAGACAAAAACACGCATATCCGTTACGCCGTCGACAGTTGGTTCTTCGATAACGGCAAACCCGCGGAAATCATTGATATTGCGACCTGGAAATCCGGCTGGCACCCGTGGGATTAAAACTTTTCATAAGCCCGTCGACTTGCTAATGTCCCCTGATCATGGGACTAAGTCGCCGCGCCTTTTTAAAAAACTCCGCATCCGCCGGTGCCGGATTATTTTTCCAACGTCATGCGGCAATTGTGCAGGCGCTTGGTAAAAATGCCGCGCCTCTTTTGACCAACCGCATCGATAAAGCTTTCATTCCTGAATATGTCGATCTGCTTGAGGCCATCATCCAAATTGTTTGGAGCCCAGACGATCCGTATCCTTTTTCCGGCAAAGTAAATTCGCTGCCGCTTAACCTCGACCTGCCCTTCACGCACGAAACCTTAGCAACCTTATCGCAGAATGCATTAAAGGAAGCTTATCGCGATACAGTGAGTTGGCTGAGCGATTGCACTATCGAACTTTTTCACATGCTCAAATTCGGTGACGATATTCCTGCTATCGTTCAGCTTTTAAAGGACAACCCCGCTGATGCCGCCAAAGTCTATGATTATAGTGAAGCAATGTGGCAATTCAGCATGTCGCAGATCGAACGTGGCTACGCCGATAAGACTGCTTTTATAAAGGTCGTGGATGACGTCCAAGCAGGCATAACAAAGTCTCTAGATATGATCGCAGCCCATTTGAAGCCTGATAGTCTGCAAGAATTGGCCACTGAAACTTTTTTGCGTGTACCGGGTACCGATCTCAACATTCCCTATCTCTTTAACCCAAAACACATGAGCAGTGTGATGGAAGCAATATCCATCGATTATAACGGCATGTTCGCTAACATGTTGGATGTGCCTGAGGATTGGCAAGCGCTCTTTAAATTGGCCGAACAGAGCGATGAAGCCAAAAACACCTTGGCTAAATGGATTATTCGCGACAATGGCAGCTATTTTAACTTGGATTTGGCTGAAAAGGCCGGATTAGACAAGGCGCATTTCGATGAAGGTTTAAAGCGGGTTATCCAACAAGAAACCGAATACACCTTATCAATGAATGATAATTCAGCGGACGCGCTTTCGGACCGCATCGATTTCAGCAACATGCATATCGACCAAGTGCGTGAAGATTTGGATGACGTATTCGATATGATCAAACGCGGTGATCTTAAGGTAGAATCTTTTGGGCATAAGGACGACGCACAAAAAACATTTCGATTTACTTATACAGGCCCAACTGATCCTGCGCGTTTATATGCAGATATAGATGCCGTATGTAATTTATTGGGTTTTATGCTCAGCAATGCAACTTATACAATTGAACGTAACCAAGCGCATATCGTAACAGTTTTTATTAATGAGAATGACCACTGGAAAGAGGTTTCTTTCTTATCGGATTACGCCGAATATTGCGTCGGCCTGAACACAACATCTGCCATACGAACCCTCATGCATTCAGGTGCTGAAATAAAACCTGGCTTTGGCGAAATTCTAACAGCCGCGCGCTTAACCTGGCCGCAACTCAGAATTTAATTACTTCACCTGATCCATTACGGTGCCGGGGCTTAAATAATCAAAGAATGTGCGGCTTTCGCTTTCGTGTACAAGCCCGCCTTCGATGACCGGCGTTTCAAGCAAAATACCGTTCTGAAACACAAGGTTAACCGTATAATTAAATCCACTTTCATCCGTGCGAATGCGAATGAGTGACGCAAACCCGTGTTTCTTTTTCACGTCCTTATATGTCATGCGGTAACCGTACAGGCTTTGCAGGAACAAACGGTTCGCTTCGCGTTCTTCAAATGTATTCATCATCTGCATGGAATTGGCGCCGTATAATACGACGACGATTTCATTGCGGCTTAGGCGCACCAAATCATCGCGGGTTTTTTGCAGGATTTGAAATACCAAATCCTCAGGCATGCCCGCTTGCAGACGCCCTACTCGGGATTTGAAATCATCTTGGGATGAATAATAGGTGGCGTTTGTCGTCTCCGTTCCCCCTGGGACCGGCGCTTTGCCCGCGCATGCGGCGAGCATCATAACCAGTAAAACCGGTAGCCATTTCGCCATCTCTTTATTATACCGCGGAAGGCCCATTAAACGCACGTAATGCGGCCATTTGCAGTTACGGTAAACCCAATAAAACCAGTTATTTACCGAGAATCCCTCGTAAGCGCCTGAAAAACTTGATTTTTAATTATGTAAATCATATATTGCGCCGCATGACCGATCTTAAAATCTCTCGCCGTTTCTTCCTTATAGGTGGCGCTGCCGCAGCTGCTAGCGCTTTAAGCGCCTGCTCCTCTGTTAGCGCGCCTAAGCGCGCTGTTGGATCTGCGCCTTTACCTCAGACCACATCTGCGCGCAGCAACAGGGTTGATGTTTGCGACACCTACAATGGTATCGATGCCGCCTGGTGCAGCAAGGATGAAACGCGCCGCATTTCCACACGCCCCGCCAATGCGCCTGCCCCGCACATGGTGACGTACACAGGCACGCAACCTGTCGGATCGATCATCATCAACAATCAAACGCGCAATTTGTATTTTTTGAATGCGCCTGGTCAGGCGATTGTCTTCCGTATCGCAATCGGCAAAGTTGGTGAAACCATCAGTCCCAATTTGCATGACGAAACAACGTTTATCATGCAACGCGGTGCGCAGTGGCCGATTTACTCTCCCGATCGTGACGGGGACGGCTGGGGCGACGAAAACTTTCCGGGTGGCATCAATAATCCGCTGGGCGCGCGCGCCATCTATTTAGGCCGTGAAAACGGGACGCCCACAACCTACCGTATTCACGGCACCAGCCAGCCTTGGCATTTGGGCGAAATGGTTTCCGGCGGTTGCTTCCGTATGTTCAATGCGGATGTGATTTATCTTTACGATATGGTGGAGCGTTTTGGTTACGGCGGCAAAGTAATCGTACTCAACGACCCAAGCTTCGAAGATCGCCGCATTGCAAGCGCGAACCTTCCTAACTATAAACTCACTCTTAGCTAAAAAATTTAGCGCGCTTTACATGCGATCGCCACGCGGCGTCCTACGGACCACATGGCCTCGCGCCCTTTACCGCGCAAATCATAACGTGCGTTGGAATACCAAATGCCTGATGCTGCTGCTTTTTGCTCCAGCGTTGCCATGGTTCCGTTTTGTGTGGTGATCACCGCTTGATGGGGTTCAAAAACAACATCCAAACGTGATCCATCTTCGCAATTATAAACAGCGGTAATGGGATCGTCCGGGTTGCGCGATGCGCAAGCGCTTACAAGCAGCAAAACAAGAACAAGTGCAAAACTGCGCAATTCAAAACCCCTGTGGCCTTAAAAGCTGGTGCTGCTGGAGAGGATTGAACTCTCGACCTTACCCTTACCAAGGGTACGCTCTACCACTGAGCTACAGCAGCGTGCTTGTTAAGCTCGCGGAAACTAGCTAAAAAAAAACCCTCTGTCATTAAAAAATACAAGGACATCCGCAGGCTTTACAAAAGAGCATTACAGGAATATGGGAATATATGTCCTAACACCAAACGGGGGGTAAAATGCGTAGAAATTCTAAAACATCAAAGCTGATTGCCGGTGCCTTAAGCCTTTCCATGGTTTTCAACAGTTTGCCGAGTGCCGCTCCTGTTTACGCTGGCGAACTTGATCCACAAATTCCAACGCCCGATGTTACAACTGAGGTAACAGCCCTCGAGCCCTATAACAT
>DATCRN010000175.1:0-3866 GCA_036568945.1 Alphaproteobacteria bacterium
CGCGAAAACGGTATCGAGTATACGCCTGATCAAGTCAGCGTCGGTACGGGCGGCAAACAAGTTTTGTTCAATGCACTGATGGCATCTGTCAACGTGGGGGACGAAGTGATTATCCCGGCCCCTTATTGGGTCTCTTACCCAGACATGGTGCTGATGGCACAGGGGACGCCGGTGTTCGTGCCGTGCACGCAAGAGAACCAATTCAAATTGAAACCGGCCGATTTAGATCGCGCGATCACACCAAAAACCAAATGGGTCATCCTTAATTCACCGTCCAACCCGACGGGGTCTGCATATACGAAAGATGAATTGAAGGCGCTCACTGATGTGCTGATGAAACACAAACATGTATGGGTGATGACCGATGATATGTATGAGCATTTGGTCTATGACGATTTTAAATTCTTCACCGTCGTTCAAGTTGAACCGGGTTTGAAAGACCGCACGCTGACCACCAATGGCGTGTCCAAATCTTTTGCGATGACCGGCTGGCGTATCGGTTACGCCGCAGGTCCCAAAGAGCTAATCAAGGCGATGGCGTCCGTGCAATCGCACTCCACATCCAACCCGTCATCGATTTCACAAGCAGCGGCGCTCGCGGCATTGAATGGCGATCTATCGTTCCTGAACGATTGGCGCAAAGAGTTTAAAGCGCGTCGCGACATGGTCGTGAAAATGCTGAACGATTGTCCGGGCCTGTCCTGCCACACGCCGGAAGGCGCATTCTATGTTTACCCATCCTGCGCGGGCGCGATCGGCAAAACGACACCGCAGGGGAAAACCATTCAATCCGATGACGATTTCGTGTCGTACATTTTGGAAGAGGAAGGTGTGGCAGCCGTGCAAGGATCGGCCTTTGGTTTGTCCCCCCACTTCCGTATCTCTTACGCGACATCGGCCAAGGCCTTGGAAGAAGCCTGCATCCGCATTAAACGCGCCTGCGAGAAGTTGGCTGCAGTTAAGGCGGCGTAAGCGCAATAATATTGCGCTGCGGTGCATATAGAAACAGCAATCGCGAATCGGAGACCCTTGTCTAATAAGAATTGGACGGGGGTCCCATGAAGCATGCCAATATTCTAAGCCAACTGTTTACGCAACAGGTGGAAAAGGAGCCTGTACGCCCGCAAGTTTGGCAAGACCGTTTCCGCAACCCGCGCATTTACGGCGCGATGAACGCGGTGGGGCAATGGGTTGTCATGCAAAATGGATCGATCACCAGTATGGATATTTTCCGTGTTTTACGCGACCGCGATATTGTCGCAACAACTGATCGTGATGGCATTCATTTGAATCGTCTTTATCGTGAAGGCGGACAAATTAGTGGCTCAAGCGATCCTATTTTTATTCCTTATCCGAAACGTGATGGTGATGCGCCCTATAGTGATGCCGGCGCGCTTGCTGCACAATGGCTGGAACGTCATTTGGGTGAAGGTTGCCGCTTGGTCTGCGTTTATAAAGTAGCTGAGGCCGAACAAAGCGTTTCCGCCCCGCAAATGAAGGCCCGCGTCGCATAATTGACATAAATAAAGTAGTGTTTTAGGCTCCTGTTTCTCATTTAAAACAGGGGCTATTCATGGCGCATGTCGCTGATCTTCGTTATTACCCGCTGAAATCCGGCCGCGGTTATTCGGTTAAAAGAACGCAACTCACGCATGACGGTATTTTAGACGACCGTTCATGGATGTTGGTACAGGACGATCCGAGCCATCCCAAATATCGTCACCATTTCTCGCAACGCGAAAAAGGCGGCAAGCGACTAGCCACGATCGATACACGTTTGATTCCCGGTTGGATCGGGGGCGAACTCAAAGCCGCGTTTAGCGCACTCAATGCCGGTGTATGCGAAGTCGATAATCCGAATGCGAAGAATGATCCGTCCGTGTGGCGCGATATTTTTATTCACGGCAACCCTGTGAAAGGCTTGGATGCGGGGGATGAGGCAGCCGCTTGGTTTTCAAACTATTTGGAAACGCCGGTGCGTTTGATGCGTTTCCCGGATTGGGCAAAAGACGGCGACGGGAAGCATTTTCTGCGCCCTTTAAAACCGGCTTACTATGATGTTTCTGATCACACGCATTATGCCGACGGCGGACCGTTATTGGTCACCAACACGGCGTCGCTTGCTCAATTGCAGCCTTTATTCAATGGTCCGGAAATCGAGATGGAACGTTTCCGTCCCAATATCGTGATCGAAGGGCTTGAGCCCTGGGAAGAAGATATCGCGCATGAAATTCAGATCGGCAAACATTTGCTTATCGAAATCCGCAAACCTTGCGATCGTTGCGGTATTCCCACACATAACCAAATGACAGGCGAAGCGCATCCGGAACAGGAACCCACCCGAACTCTAGCCAAGCAACGCAAAGGCACGTCGGATGAAAATCTAAAAGGTGTGTTCTTTGGGCAGAACGCAGTTGTGCGCGGCGTTGGTACCATCAATGTCGGCGATGAAGTTAAAATTATCAGCCGCAAAGACGACGTGCACTTAGCCTTGCGTAACACGGTAATGGGTTACAAGATCGCTGCTTAAGCCTTCGCTTCGACAGAAATTTGCCAGGCGAATTTCAGCATAAATTCTACACGGCTCGCGGCGATGTCGCGCGCCGTTTTTGTATGCAAGGTTTCGGCGATCTTTATCAACTTCACTTGAATGTGATCGAGGCTGAATTGTGTGTCATCGGGCGCACGATTTTCGGCGAGCGGGTCGTTAGAATCGAAAAGGGGTCGACTTAGTTTCCCGCCGACGGCAAACATACGCGCAATACCAATAGCGCCTAAGGCATCCAAACGGTCGGCATCTTGCAAAATTTTGGCTTCTAATGTTTCTGGTTCAATACCAGCGGAAAAACTATGCGCTGCAATGGCATGATGGATGCCGTGAATATCGCCGTTGAAACCAGCGGCCTTTAAATGTTTGAGTGCTTCGTTAGCTGAGAGAGTGGAGCCTTGCGCGCGGTCGGGATGATTTTTGGGCAGGTTTATGATGTCGTGCAGCCAGGCGGCGGGGATGATGACATCCAGATTGCCGCCTTCCGAACTTGCAATCTTGGTCGCGTTTGCGACGACACGGCGGATATGACCTAAATCATGGGCAGGATCGTTTTGGCCTGCCCAGGCATCGGTTAAGATTTTTTCGAAATTAAGCGCGACGCTCGAGGACATAGAGCGCAAACATTTTCAGCATATTGGCGCGCTGATCGAACACGTGCAGATGACGGATGGCTTGATGCACCAACATTTCGGCGCGCATTTTGGCCTGTTCTTTACCTAGCGTGGTCACGAAGGTGGATTTACCCGCGCTTCCATCTTTGCCTTGTTCCTTACCAGTCTCAGCCGGATCGCCTTCGACGTCGAGAATATCGTCCGTGACTTGGAAGGCGAGACCAAGGTCGAACGCATAGTTACGCAATGCCTTGCGGCGCGCTTCGTCGGCTTTGCCAAGCACGGCGCCTGCTTCGCATGCAAACGCCATCAGCATGCCGGTCTTCATGCGCTGGAGGCGCGAGATTTGACCGACATCGAATTTGGTTTTCTCACCGATCAAATCCAACATTTGTCCGCCAACCATGCCATGCGGCCCTGCAGATTGTGCAAGGAGGGATGTTAATTCACAACGAACATACGGATCTTCGTGCGTGTCGGAATCCGCGAGCACTTGGAAGGCGAGGGTTAGGAGCGCATCGCCGGTCAGAATGGCGGTTGCTTCGTCGTATTTCTTGTGAACTGAGGGCTGACCGCGGCGCAAATCCGCATCGTCCATCGCGGGAAGGTCATCATGAACCAGGCTGTAGCAATGAACGAATTCCAAAGCCGCGGCCACTCGTTTGGCGCGCATAATATCAACGCCGAACAATTTTGCGGATTCC
>DATCRN010000176.1:0-2507 GCA_036568945.1 Alphaproteobacteria bacterium
CGCTTTGATGGTGGGGTGTGCTTCGTATCCGACCAGCTCAAAATCTTCGAATTTGAAGTCGAAAATGTTCGTTACATGTGGGTTCAAATGCATCTCAGGCAGCGGGAAAGGTTTGCGTATGATTTGTTCGCGCGCTTGCTCGATATGATTGCTGTAAAGATGCGCATCGCCAAGTGTATGCACGAACTCACCGGGTTTAAGGCCGCACACTTGCGCGATCATGAGGGTGAGTAGGGAATACGAGGCAATGTTGAACGGCACGCCTAGGAAAATATCGGCACTGCGTTGATACAGCTGGCAACTTAGTTTTCCATCAGCGACATAGAACTGAAACAAGCAGTGGCATGGCGGTAGCGCCATTTCTTCGATGAGTGCAGGGTTCCATGCCGAGACGATCAAGCGACGAGAGTCCGGATTTTTTTTGATCATCTCAACCAGATTGGAAATCTGATCAATGTGGCGGCCATCGGGTGCGGGCCAGGAGCGCCATTGATATCCGTACACGGGGCCAAGGTCGCCATTTTCATCCGCCCATTCGTCCCAAATACGCACCCCGTTGTCTTTGAGATATTTGATGTTGGTATCCCCGGATAGGAACCACAGCAATTCGTGAATAATAGATTTGAGGTGCAGCTTCTTGGTTGTGACCATGGGGAAGCCCTCGCTTAGATCGTAACGCGTTTGATATCCGAACACGGAATAGGTACCAGTGCCGGTACGATCTTCTTTTTTGGTCCCGTTATTCAAAACGTGCGTTAGTAAATCCAGATATTGCTGCATACGCGTAATTCCTATCAAAGCCTGATTCTGTCTGACGATTATAGACAATCACCTAGGTGAAAATGCCCCTTTATTCACACCCATCCACGACAAAACTTGACCCATTTTCATAAAATATGGCAAAAACATGGCCATTCTCAAACCAAAGGTTCATAAAATGACCAGTGAAGAAATGAATGCAAAGTTTGACCGCCATGCCTATGGCAGCGGCGATGCCAAACATGAGTCCGATGACGAAATCCGCGATTTGATTGAAAGCGGCAAACACCACAGAAAGGTGGTCCCGACAACAGACTCAAAACCACGTCGCGATCGCTCCCACATTAAGCGCGGCCCTCAAGCCCGCCAATAAAATGAAGCCGGTTTAAACCGGCTTTTTTATTGGCCTATTATTTCCTTATGCGTGCCATACCAAAGTCATGAATGAAACCCATATTCCTAAGCATGGAAACAAAAGCTAAAAAACAAACATCTCCTTCCTCCAGCACCTCTTTTACGAGCGCGGCAAAACACCCAAGTGGTCATTCGATGGATTATTTGGCCCGCATGGCGGTCGAAGGTCGTCCCGTGCAAACGCGCCACACGTACGCCGGATCCGCACCGGATTAAGCCCCGGTTTCCCTTGAAAATTTCACTATTTTGAGATATATTGGTCAGGTCAGTCGCAAGGCTGACTATGACGTTACACGCGGTTGCGGAATAGGCGATTTGGACCCGGGGGCAGAGCCCGGCGGCTCCACCAAAAGTTCTTCAGGATCTCGAGGTTTGGTTAGCAAACCGACCAGACAACCAGAGAATTTCTATGGGGCCGATTTAGGATCGACAAGCGTAATAAAGGTGATTGGCGACGTTCGGAATAGTGTCCGCCGTATAAACGGGCTAAACTTGATAGTTGCAAACGATAACTTTGCTACTCCGGTTGCTATGGCCGCTTAATTGCGATCATAAGTAACTAAAATTCCACTTATCCTAGCAGATTTGTGGTGGGGCTTGGACCGAGCCTAGCAACAGAATCGGTCCATTTTATTTCTGCTCAAAACCCGAATCTGTATTCGTTTTCATATCGTTCTTGAGTCTTATCCTCAAGGTGCTGGACGCGACTCTGATTTATGATAACCTTTTAGGTTAGAGGTGGCGTGATTCGCGCCATTACACGCTTATTTAGTCGGTTCTGACGTATCTTATGACTAACGGTCCTTCCCATCGCGTATTGGTCGTTGAAGACAACGACTTCGTTCGTATGCAAATCGTCCGCTTCCTTACAGACGCGGGCCATGAATGTGTTGAGGCGGCGACAGCCGACCAGGGCATCGAGCAAATGACGGCGGCAATTGAAGTCGTGATCGTAGATGTCCGCATGGAGCCGGCCGACGGTTTTGAATTCATCAGCGCCCTCCGTGCGCGCGGTTTCCAACAGCCGGTCATTTTGGTGACGGGCGATCAGAACCCTGACATTCTTGAAAAATCTTCGCGCTTCAAAGTCGCGACCATTTTGATGAAACCGGTCCAGAAGGACCGTCTGCTCGCGATGGTGTCCCGCGCCATCGTGCAACGCCAAAGGAACGCATGACGCTGAAGCTGCAATCACTGCCGAACAAGACGATTGCCCTTCGCGGCGTGTGCTTTGCGCTCGCGCTGATTTGTGGCGTGGGTGTGTCGTCATGTGCGCCGATGAAATCGGCCGATCCGCGCAGCGTTGATATTCCAGCACCGACCGTGCCTGAAGT
>DATCRN010000177.1:0-13179 GCA_036568945.1 Alphaproteobacteria bacterium
GCGATCAGCACCAACGCTATATATAAGGTCAATGGCTGCTGCAGATTATTCCAGATCTGCGCTTTGTCGGTGGTTTCGGTGAATACGCCGATCATCTGACCGAAGAAATATGGGCCTAAGTTTGCGCAAACACCGGCAACAATGCCGATCAGGAGCAGCGCCGTGAAACGGCCCTTGATCTGGCGAATGAAAAACCAGATAAACGGCCACAGCCTGTCAGGCAAATGCGACAAGCCCTCAGGCGGCAGCGTGTCGATATACTTGCTGGCGTGTTTGTAATGAAAGAATCCCATGGCCGCCTTTATATAAGGTCTAAAGGCGGCAATGATAAGGCTAATTATGCGGTTTTCAGCGCGGCATCAATCAGCACCGCTTGCTCAGCCGCATGGCGTTTGGCGAGGCCCGTGGCAGGAGCGGCCGCTGCCGGACGGGCGATGATCTTCGGACGTCCTGCCTTATGACCTGCGCGGGTAAGCGCATCTTCAATGCGGCGGTCGACGAAGCTCCAATAGCCTTGGTTTTCCGGCTCTTCCTGGACGAACGCAACATCCGCATTCGGATATTTTTTGAGTTCTTCCGCCAATGCATCGGCTGGGAACGGATAGAGCTGTTCCAAGCGTAGAATCGCGACGTCCTTGAGGCCTCGCTCTTCACGCGCTTCGAACAGATCGTAATAGACTTTGCCCGAGCAAATCAGAAGTTTGCGAATGTCTTTTCCTTTGTTCAGCTTGCCTGCGACTTCGGCATCATCCCACAGCAAACGGTGGAAGGTCGTATCCCCAACGAAGTCAGAGGCCTTGGACACGGCGCGCTTGTGACGTAACAAAGATTTCGGCGACATGTTCACTAAGGGCTTACGAAAGTTGCGTTTGAGCTGTCTGCGCAGCGCATGGAAATAGTTCGCCGGCGTCGTGATGTTGGTGACGGACCAATTATCTTCGGCCGACAGCTGCAGGAAACGTTCCGGACGCGCAGATGAGTGTTCCGGTCCCTGGCCTTCCATGCCGTGCGGCAGCAGCAGGACAATACCTGACATACGCAGCCACTTGGTTTCAGCAGAACAAATATATTGATCGATGATCACTTGGGCACCGTTCACGAAGTCGCCGAATTGACCTTCCCAGCACACGAGCGCATTGGGATCGGCGAGTGAGTAGCCGTAGTCGAAACCGAGTACCGCTGCTTCCGATAAGGGCGAGTCGAAGATTTCAAAGAATCCTTGATCGGCGCGGACATTACGCAGCGGATGATATTTGTTTTCGTTGGTTTGATCATAGAGAATCGCATGACGGTGAGAGAACGTGCCACGACCGACATCCTGGCCCGACAAACGCACCGTGTGCTTTTCAGCAAGGAGCGATCCAAAAGCCATTGCTTCGCCTGTGCCCCAGTCGAAACCTTCGCCGGTTTCGAACATTTTCTTTTTCGCCTCGAGCTGACGCGCGATTTTCGGGTTCACATCGAAATCGGACGGCACATTGGTCAGCGCCTTCTCGAGATCCTTCATCATCTGATCATTAATCGCCGTCACTCCACGGCGCGGCGCGCCGGTGGAATCGACGGATTGTTCGATGCCCGACCACACGCCTTCCAACATATCAGCGCGGTTCGGTTTGTAGGTTTTCGCGGCCTCGAAGTTTTCTTCAAGTTTTGCCGTGAAATCATCGGCTATTTTTTGCGCTTCGGCTTCAGGAAGGGCGCCTTCGGCGACCAATTGTTTGGCGTATTGAGTGCGTGTCGTCTCCAGCGATGCAATTTTTTTGTACATCAGCGGTTGTGTGAAAGCGGGTTCATCCGACTCGTTATGGCCGTGGCGGCGATAGCAGATGATATCGAGAACGACATCCTTATTAAATTTCTGACGGAAATCGATGGTCATGCGCGCGGCGCGAATAACGGCTTCCGGATCATCGCCGTTCACATGGAAAATTGGCGCGGAAATCATCTTTGCCAGATCCGTGCAATATGGGCCGGAGCGCGAATAAGACGGAATAGTCGTAAACCCGATTTGGTTGTTCACAACAACATGGACCGTGCCGCCGATTTTATAGCCGTGCAACTCTGACATCATCAAAGTTTCGGCAACCAGGCCTTGCCCCGCAAACGCGGCATCGCCGTGGATCAGCAGCGGGATCACTTGTTTGCGATCGCGGTCCTTCACATGTTCTTGCTTTGCGCGCACGCGGCCGACCGCAACTGGGTTTACGACTTCAAGATGCGATGGATTGGGGGTGAGTGTTACGTGCACGGTGCCGCCAGTAAATTGACGATCGCTGCTTGCACCTAAGTGATATTTCACGTCGCCCGAACCAAGCACATCATCCGGATTGGAGGGCGTGCCCTGGAATTCAGAGAACAGGGCTGTAAAGGATTTGCCCAGCACATTGGTCAGCATGTTGAGGCGACCACGGTGCGCCATGCCGAACACGACTTCCTTGATGCCTTGTTGCGAGCCGCGATCGATGATTTCTTCGATCGCTGCGATCATGCTTTCGCCGCCTTCCAAACCAAAACGTTTGGTACCAACGAATTTCATTTGCAGGAATTTTTCGAGACCTTCCGCTTTGGACAGATCGCTTAAGATCTTTTTCTTTTCCGCAGGAGAAAGCGGCGCGCGGAAATCCGGGCTCTCAAGATGTTCTTGAATCCAGAAGCGTTGGTCTGGATCGGAAATGAACATATATTCAGCGCCGATCGTGCCGCAATAGATGGCATTCAGCTGATCGAGGATCTGACGCAAGGTTGCCGATTGCAGACCAAGCGTGCCATCGAGCAAAATCGGACGGTCGTAGTCGTTAGCGGTAAAGCCCCAGAAGCTCGGCTCCAGTTCCGGATGTGACGGAACTTGGCGTTGATCGAGCGGATCAAGATCCGCTTTGAAATGACCGCGAATACGATAGGCACGGATCAGCATCAACGCACGCAAAGTATCACGGGCGGCTTGTTGGGCAGATTGGGATGAAATATCCGGCTGATTGTTCTGCGCGACAGGGAAATAAGAAACGTTTGCGCCAGGCTGTGCGGACGTCACATGCGGCGCGACCGGATGCGATGCCGTAAAGCCGCGATTGTCGGCACGCGCGTCAGCAGGTGTCCAGCTTGCGCCATGCAGTTCTTTGAGGAGCGTCAGCTCATCATCCGACAGATCGCGGAAGAAATTTGCCCACGAGGCCTGAACAGAGGATGGATTACGCATATATTGCGCATACAGATGCGCAATATATTCAGCATTCACACCGGTTAATAAAGAAGCATTGGCGGATTTGGACATGACACTTTCCTGATCAATTGATGCGGCGAATAAATAGCACAAAACCAAGGCAATTAAAGGGAAATCATACAGGGTTGACGCATCCCTTAATACATAGAGAATGCACGGCAGATATGTTGCAACAGCACACACCGATCCACGCCGACGATAACCGCCATTTGTCGATCCTATTCGATGCGGTTCTTAGCCGTCACGAAGGCCAAACAGTCCGAATCGGCACGCTTTTGGAAGCGCTGCATGAACGTGGATTTGGCGTTTTGCTCCTCTTTTTTGCACTCCCTTTAAGCATTCCAATCCCCAAACCGCCGCCGGTCGATACGATTATGGGGATTCCCCTTTATTATTTATGCATGCAAATGATCCTGGGACGCGACGTGCCGCTGCTGCCGAAAAGCATTACCGAGCGCACCGTCTCTGTGGATATTCTTTTGAAGGCATTCAAACGCGGACGCAAATGGCTGGAAAAATTTGAACGTCTTTTCCATCCACGACTCACCCATATCCATGAAAAGCAAATGGCGCGCCTATGTGGATGCATCGGGATGATTTCCACCTGCTCCGTGCTCGTGCCTTTCCCGATGAGTAATACAGTACCCAGCATCTGCATGGTCATTATGTCGATGGGCTTGGTTATGCGCGATAATTTGGCCGCGCTTGCAGGCGGCATATTCGGCGCGTTTTGGGTTTTGATGTTAACCTGTTTGACTGTATTCGGTGCTAGCTATGTACTCGATTGGATGGGTAATCTATTTTAAATGATGGATCAAATCACCCCACGCCAGTTTGCATTAGGCCTTGCCGCCATTTCCGCAGCGGCCTTATTGGCGGCACTGACAGCGCAATACGGATTTGATTTGGCGCCGTGCGTCCTGTGCATCTATCAACGCATCCCGTATGGAATCATTATCGTCTTAGGGGGGCTAGCCGGGTTTGGACCTGCCAAATGGACGAAGACAGCTTTGGGTTTAATTACTGTCATGTTGGCGGCTGAATTTGCGATTGCCGCTTTCCATGTTGGCGTTGAGCAAAAATGGTGGGAAGGCACAGAGTCCTGCAATATCAATTTCGAAGGTGCCAGCCTTGATCAAATACGCGAACAAATTTTAAATGGCCCCCGCGCCCGTTGTGGCGATATTGCCTGGTCTTTATTTGGAATCTCGATGGCTGGGTATAACGCGCTGTTATCTCTTGGACTGTTGATCGTGACAGGTGTTTTTTTAGGCAAAAAAAAGGGTCTCTAAGAACGGGGCTGCTTGAATGCGGCTTGGGTTTCACCCAAGCCTGCGTTCATACGCCACGCAGGCTTCGGGCGCATAAGCACCCGGGACCGCAAGGCGGACCCACGTCCCCTTTGAAATTTTAGGCAAAAAAAGGGCCTCTAAGAACGGGGGACGTGTCCTAAAGGCCCAAGGGGGGAACCTAAACTTTATCGCACGGGGATCAGGCGCGCTTGAGGCGACCTTGTGACATCTTTGTGACACCGTTCGAAACGATGATCTTTTTCACAATTGTCGCGGTCTCTTGCAGCGTCTCAGGTGCGGAATTCTCAGCTTTCAGGGCCTTCATATAGCACCCTTGAGCTTCATGGAAGTCATGGTTGACCATGACATACAGGCGTAAGGCATCGCGCAGGTGATCGCGCAGGAACATCCCTTCATAATTCAGATAAAGGCGCTCAATCGGATCACTTTCCAAGGAAACGGCGCGTTTCAGGTCGCGGTATTCTTTGATAGCCGAGCGCGCTTTGGCGCGGTGGCGGCTTAGGATTTCGGCAAGTTGCTTCACTTCCAGATAGTCAAAGGCCTGGCGAGGCTGCGTTTTCAGCTTTTCCACCAATTCTTCGATCGTGCGCGAGCGTTCCATCGTCATAAAATCCTTAGTAAAATATGCATTTTCAATGGCTTAGCTAAATTCTTTGTGAATTTCCAAGTTATTCTTTAGTTTTTCCATATTCATACCGGCTTGTCGCGGTAGCGTCAAGTTTTAAATTGGAGTAAGTTTTAAATTCATTTTTTAAATGTTGCGTTTTTCTCCATTCGTGATTATGTATATTGAATTAACAAAATATTAAAAATCACTTTTACGGCTAGATCGTAAGGGCTATAGAGGCGGCATAATGAGCATCACTACAGCACAAATTCGCGGCGCACGCGGTCTTTTGGACTGGTCCCAAGCCGAACTGTCACGTCGCACGAATATCTCCACTACGTCGATCGGCAATATCGAGAGTGGCAACACACAAGCACGCGAAAGCACCCTCGCCATTATCCGCACCGCGTTTGAACGCGGCGGCATCGATTTCATCGGCACCGAAGGTGTTCGTCTTCAAACGGACTTCATGCAGACCTATACGGGCGCAGAAGGTTTCCGTGATTTCATGGATCACTTATACGAGACCGCCAAAACGTTCGGCGGCGAAATCGTTTTGTTCAACGCCTACCCGCCGCACTGGATCAAATGGCTGGGTGAAGAATGGTTCGATATGCACTCCAAGCGCATGGCGGATCTGGGCGATAAAATTTCTATGCACATTACGTCCCGCGAAGGCGAGAACTTGTTTATTTCTAAAGCGTTCGCTGAATATCGCTGGTTCCCGCAGGAATTGTTCGGCGATCGTGCTATGTATGCTTACGGCGATAATCTTGCTTTCGTGAACTTCGAAGAAAATAATGTTTCTGTGGTCGTTTTGAAACAATCCGACTTCTCCAAAGCTTTCCGCGTGCTATTCAATATTGCGTGGGAAAAAGTGGCAATTAAACCAGCAGATAAAAAGTAAGAACTCATGAATTTTAATACTCGCAGCAAAACAGACATGTCGACATGGCCGAAGATTGCGCTCTTCTTGGGCAGCGATATTGTTGCGCATATGATCATGAATAAAATCGTGCCGTATTTTATCAATGCCGGCTTCGAGCCCATTTTGTATTTCCCGAAACATTTATCGTCCGACCGCGCCAATCTGCCGGAACTCAAAGACATGGCGTATTTAGAGCGCCATATCTTGAACGAAACGGTTTATCCATTCCTTGAAGCCCACCCGTCCAAAAATCAGCCAAACCTGACGCCGATTCAATTGGCTCAAAAACACGGCCTCCAAATTATTCCAGTGGCTAATGTCAACGATCCCGCTTTCGTGCAAAATGTGGGCGATATCAAAGGCCTTGCCGGCGCTTTGTCGATCCGCTGTTTCCAAATTTTCAAGAAACCGATTATCGATACGATTAAGAGTGAAGGATTCTTCCTGAACATGCACCCCGGTCTGTTGCCGGAATTCCGCGGTGTTTATTCGACCGCTCGTACGATGGCATCTAATATCAGCGAGTTCGGTTGCACGTTGCATGAAGTCGACGAAGGAATCGATACCGGCGCGATCTGGTATTCCAAAGAAAAAGACATCGACCGCAACAAAACGGTTTTCCGCACCAATTTTGAGTTGGCTGCTCTCGGCGCTCAGATGATCAAACACGTGATCGAAGATCTGGAAGCTGATACGCGCCCACATATTCGCCCGCAAAGCAATAGCGGCACCTACTTTACCTATCCGACCCAGGATGTTTTGGATCAATGGCGTCGTGACGGTCTGCGTTTGAACAATCCCTGCGAAGTCACGGAAATGCTGTCCAATGTCTTTACCATGCAAGGTACGGATCATAGCCGCGCGTTTGAACGCGAAGTACAAAACGCGCTTACCATTCACTTCCAAAAAGCCAGCGTCGCCAATGACGACCATGTGTCGATGAACGGTCATGATATTGCAGCAGCCGTTCAGGTGGTACAGCCCGGCCCGCGCAAAGTTTTTGGCCGCCGTTTGGCCCTTGAAGTCCGCTAACCCATTGTCTTTTTAATGTAATCCCTTATCTTGGTTGCATGATCCCTGCACCCAACTTCGATTCTTACAAAGGTTTTGATTATATCGGCGCGATTAAAGACGCGATTGTGACCGCACGTGGCCGTATCAGCGACCTTAAAAAATCCGGCAAGTCCGATTTTTCAATTATCACCGACCTTGAAACCGCTGATGAGGAACTCGGCCAAATTTTGGAAGTGTTCTACGGATTGATGGGCACGGATACGAATGACGAGATGCAAGCGCTCGCACAAGAAATCGGCCCGATCAGTTCGGATTTTTCCTCCGAAATTTCCCAAGACGAAGATTTGTTTAAGATGGTCAATGATCTATGGGAACGCCGGGATCAATTGAATCTTACAATTCCGCAACGCGCTGCTTTGGAAAAACATTGGAAGGGCTTTGTCCGTAATGGCGCCCTTCTTGATGCTGTGGGCAAGGCAAAGCTTAAAGAGATTGATGCACAAATGTCCAAGATGGGCCCGCAATTTTCTGATAATGCGCGCAAATCGGCAAAAGCTTTTACCTTACACATCACGGATGAAAAGGATTTGGCAGGTTTGCCCGATCATGCGATTTCCGCTGCCGCTGAAGATGCGCGCACCAAAGGTTTTAAAATGGGCTGGGTTTTCACGTTGGATATTCCCAGCTATATGCCGTTCATGACCTATGCCGATAATCGCGAACTTCGCGAGAAAATGTGGCGCGCTTACGCCCGCCGCGGTTATGGCGATGAATTTGACAATCAAGCAACCACCTTGGAAATCGTGCGTCTGCGCGATGCGCGCGCCAAGGTCATGGGATATAAAAACTACGCCGATTTCGTGTTGGAACGCCGCATGGCAGAAACACCGCAGCGTGTGATCGATTTTCTAGATCGCATGAAGCGCGTCGCTGTGCCTGTCGCCAAAAAAGAATTGGAAGAATTGCAAGATTTCGCTGAAACGAATTGCGGTCCGCATCCGATCAAGCCGTGGGATGTGCCGTATTACAGTGAGAAGCTGAAACAAGAAAAATATAATTTCGACGCCGAAAAACTGCGTCCTTATTTTCCTGTTGATGCGGTTCTAAAAGGCTGTTTCCAACATTGCGAAAAATTGTTCGGTGTCAGCTTCAAGCCCACCAAAGGCTATTCCGTTTATCATCCGGATGTTGAAACGTTTGAAGTTATCGATACGGCATCGGGTGATAAATTGGGCCTTTTGTACGCTGACTTTTTCCCGCGGGATGGCAAACGATCCGGTGCATGGCAAGGCACGTTCCGCGAACGCCGCATCATGCGCGACGGCACGACGGGACTGCCGTTGGTGCAAATTGTTGGTAATTTCACGAAACCGACGGCAGATAAACCAGCATTGATTTCTTTTGACGAGGTTGAAACGTTATTCCATGAAATGGGGCACGCTCTTCATTCGCTTTTGACTGAAATCGATTATCCGTCGATCTCGGGCACATCCGTGTATTGGGACTTTGTCGAATTGCCAAGTCAGATCATGGAAAACTGGCTAACCGAAAAAGAAACGCTTGATTTGTTCGCGCGGCATTATGAAACCGGCGAAGCGATTCCGCAGGACTATATTGATGCTCTGAAAGCATCGCAGAATTTCATGTCAGGCTGGTTTACGGTACGCCAACTGCAATTCTGTTACATGGATATGGCATGGCACATGACTGATCCTGCCGAAATCAAAGATGTGCTCGAATTTGAGCGCAAGCAACTCGATCCGCTTGCTCTTCTCCCCTATGAGGATGGATGCATTTCAGTGTCCTTCGGCCATTTGTTCGCAGGGGGATATGCCGCTGGTTACTATAGTTATGGTTGGGCTGAAGTTTTGGATGCCGATGCGTTTGCCCTGTTCAAAGAAAAAGGCCTCTATGATGCGGCAACCGGTCGCGCCTTCCGTGAACATATTTTGTCCAAAGGCGGATCAGAGCCCCCGCTGCAGCTCTTCAAACGTTTCCGTGGCCGCGATCCGGATGAAAATGCGTCTTTGAAGAAAAAGGGTCTTCTGGACGCCGCCTAATTTGTGGGGGGCTCCGCGCCCCCCGGTTGCGGTCCTCGCAACCTCCCCCTCCGCTCGCGTAAGTTCACGGGGCCGCAGTCGCAGCCCTTGATGCTGCATGGGGTTTGTGATTCAATATTCCTATGGCTATCGCCGAAGACCTTGATGGCACTTATGCTGTGACGTCGATCACGTCCTATAACGGACCTTTGCAAAAACAAAGCGACGGCATCACCGTTATCGAACAAGGCCGTACTAACCGCACCGATGAAGCGGGCTGCGAGTGGCGTTCAAGCTTTGTATGGGTGGATGATGATCACGTGCGCATGACGTCGATTGCCGATCCGACCAACGCACGCGCTGATTTCATGTTAACGGATGCCGGCGGTAGACCCACGATGGAACCGCAAATTTATGAATCTATCCTGACCGTGAAGCGCAAAGACGACCGCATCCAAATGACTGGCACCATCGATTACGGTCACGAGACGATTTTTCTCACCATGAAAAAGATGCCTAGTTAGGGCCTTTAGAATAATTCTTGGATCATATGATGTTTAATACGCATTGCTTCGCAATGCTACGTTCACGCGCCACGCAGGCTTCGCGCGCATAAGCACGCGCGTCAGCGGCCGCCGTCGTAACGTCTAGAACAATTCTTGGATCATATGTCCTACAGATGCCCCACCGTAAGTTTCGATGGTGGGGATCGGGGTAGCTACAATTTTTGTGTAGTAACGCTTCAGGCGCGCGAGTTGATCGGATGTGAGCGCGCGTTTGGCACCGTCCGACATGATCAGCACATGTTCGCCGTCCTGCGTTAAAGCTTCGATAGCATTACCGCAGAAGGCACGGATTTGCGCATTTTCGAATTCGATCACTTCATGAGATTTGGACAAGCTGCGCAAGACGCGTTCGCGGTCACCTTCGACAATGAGGCCGGAGCCGATACCGGCCGCTTGTGTGCCGATCCACATCATCAAGGACGTATGATAGACGGGACGACCATCATGATCGACCGTATCGAAAATAACGGGGTCAAAACCCATGCGCGCGCACCAAGCCTTTGCCAAATCTTCATCCGTACGGCGCGAACGGGCGATATAGGCCACACTTCCTGCACGATCGAGCACCATAGATCCTGTGCCTTCTAATGCTTGGTTGATTTGTTCACCAGCGCTCAAATCTTCTTTGAGCGCATAGAATTTACGCAAGAAGGATACGATATCATTGCGACGTTCGCGGCGACGATTTTCGGCGCGCATTGGATACATGCTGAAAGAGCCATCTTCATGCGTGGTGAACCAATTGGGAAAGATCGCATCAATACTCGATTTATGGCCGCGTACCGTTGTCACGCCAATGCCAGCAGTGACCAGATCATTGCGGAAAGCACGAAATTCTTCTAAAGCCCGGTGAAAAATTTCATCGACAGTGTCGCGAGCGTTAAGCTGATAAGAGTTGGTATCCGCCGTCTCAAGGTTATAGCCGAACGACGCTGGTTCGATCAGAAGGACATGATTGCTCGATTGTTTAGCCATTCTTCCCTGCTTTTTTCTTATTGCCCTTAGCATACGCGTTTTCAGGTGCTTGCGGCAAGTTCAGGCCATATCTGGGAAGGATTTCCACCTGCTGAGCCGCCATTTTCTGGGCATCGAAGCCTGCGATCATATCATTGAAAACACGGTACCAATTTACTTCCGCCTGCAAATGGATGAAGACGGAACCAAGCCCCAGCGCCGCGCGGTCCATGAATACAAATTCACGCGGAATATCAATGCCGCCAAACTGACGCAGGCGTTGATGGACTTGGGACGCGGTTTCACGTCCGTAGATTCCACCTTCGGCCTTGCCGATCGTGCGCGATTTATCATCCATCAGCGGTCCGTATAAAAAGCCTGCCCACATATTGAGGGTTTCGATCAAATCCTTGGACAGATTTTTAAAACCCCATACTTCGTATGCATGGACGGCGCGTGCTTGATCATTTTGCATCAGCGCATGATATAAATCGATCACGGCACCTACGAACGCCGGGCGGAAAATACGTACGCAGCCGAAATCCAAAAGATTAATGCTGTCGTCATCGCGCACCGAATAATTCCCCAAATGCGGGTCGCCATGAATGACGCCATAATAGTAAAGCGGTACATACCAGGCGTGGAACAAGCTTAAGGCAATATTTTTACGCTGTTCCATCGGTGCGCCTACAAAGGATAGGATCGGCTTACCGTCCATCCAGGTCGTGGTGAGCAGCCGCGCGGTCGATAAATCGTCGATAACCTTGGGTACATGCACATCTTTTTGTTCCTTCAGCATTTCGCCGTATAGACGTTCGTGCTTGGCCTCCAGCGTATAATCCAGTTCCTCGCGCAAACGGTCGGCTAGTTCAGCGTGGACTTGTTTTGTTGAAAATGCGCTGTCAGTTTTTTCGTAGAGACCGAAAATGAATTTGAGTTGATTTAAATCCGCTTCTACAGCCGATCCCATATCTGGATATTGCAATTTACAGGCGACCAGTTCGCCTTTTTTTGTAATTGCCTTGTGTACTTGGCCGAGTGACGCTGCAGCCGCGGCTTCCAAATCAAAAGATTGGAAACGCGATTCCCATTCAGGGCCTAATTCCGATTTCATGCGACGGCGGACAAAGGCGGGTCCCATTGGCGGCGCGTTGGATTGCAGTTCGCGCAAAGCGTTTGCGTATTCAGGCGGCAATGCCTCGGGGATCGTGGCGAGGATTTGGCCAACTTTCATGATCGGACCTTTTAAATTGCCTAAAGCGGCCAACAGGTCTTGCGCGTGCGATCCGCGTTCGATCTTAAGGCCTAGAAATTTTTCCCCGGCTACGCGCAGGCCAAGGCCGGCTACGGTTGTTGAAACCTTGCCGTAGCGCCCGATTCGGGCAGTCATGGAATTGTCACGATCTTTTGACATGATCAGGGTTAGAACATAGATTAAAGCCCCATGGAAGCACAGGCTAAAAAAGACAAAATTATTAAGCGTGCATTGATCGATGCGCCCGCGAATGGCTGGTCGAAACAGGCGCTTTCAGACGCCGCCATGCAGGAGGGTTTTGAACCTTTAATGGCGGAAGCATTATTCCCGACCTTAAAAGACGCCACCGCCTATGTCAGTGAGTATTTTGATCGTCAGTTGATGGATCAGCTCGGCATCGCCGATAATAACATGCGCACGCGCGATAAAATTGCGCATGCGGTCATGACCCGCTTAGACCTGATGGCGCCGTATCGCGATGGATTAAAATCGGTTATGGCGGCGCGCTTGCAATTACGTGGCGCAAAGACGCTGTGGCGCACGGCAGATCAAATCTGGATTTGGGCCGGTGATACGGCCACCGACTATAATCGCTATACCAAGCGCGGTTTGTTATCAGGTGTCATTCTGTCGACGACTTTGTTCTGGTTTAACGATACCTCCCCTGGTTTCCGCGCCACTTCAACCTTCCTTGACCGACGCATTTCCAATATTCTGAACGTGGGAAAAATGATCGGCATGGCCAAACAATATGTAACAAGGAAACGCGCATGATGCGTCTGTTCATTTTTGCGTTCGCGCTGTTGATTCCTGTGAGTGCCCTAGCACAAACGGCGCCCGTGCAGCCGCAAACACGCGATTTGACGAATGAGCTCATGAATCTTTATGTGGGACCTAAGGATGACAGCCTTGTCGAACTTGAAAAGGCGCATCGCAGCACGCGCGAAATTTCCGATTGGGTGTCCGATATCGTTGCCAGTTCTTTGCAATTTGAAGTCGGTAAAACCAATGAGAAATTATTGGCCGTTAAAAAGAATTTTTCAGATGCGGGTTATAAATCCTACCTCGCGTTTTTAAGCGCACAGAGTTTTTCGGAAGCACTGCGCGCACAGAAATTAAAACTGTCAACCGTGGTCAACGGCTCGCCACTTTTAATCGGCCAGGGATCGTCAGGCGGTCGTTATGCGTGGGCATTCGAAATGCCCGTCATCATGACCGCACAAGGTCAGAAAGCCGGACAACCCATTAATCTGCGCCTGCAAATCGGCCGTAGTGTGAATGGC
>DATCRN010000178.1:0-3695 GCA_036568945.1 Alphaproteobacteria bacterium
AGATTACACCGCCGATGCTGCATGCGATGATAATACCCATGATGATAAAGAGGCGGGACCGCTTGGTCATAGAACTCTAATCCCCTCAAAGGGTTATAACCTATTATCCACGTCCCGCAAATCGTGATAGAATCATTTTCGGTAACGATTCTTTCCCCTTTTTTATAATCCCAAATGGCACAAACACTCCGCAGACTATCCGAACAGGATCTGGCGCAGCTTTATCTGCAGACAGAGGCCCCGCTCAAGCTTGATGCCCTGCTGCAAGGCCAGGAAAAAGGCGACATCGCGCAAATCGCGGTGCACGATGCCATGCGCAGCCAAACGCCGGATCTGGCGCTTGTGTCTTTGTCCTTGTGCGCGCTCATCATCGCGCGAGATTTCCCGAGGTCACTTAAAGACGGTCCGTACGGCCCGGTCATTCGTGAGCTTGCCTTTATGTGCGAAGATAATTTGTTGACCGTTGGCCGCTTGTGGATCGATACGGTTGTGAACGGTATCCTGCCGGATCCGAAAGCTGACAAGGAAACGATTTTATCCATCCCCGACCGTCTGCGTGTGATGACCTCCATTTACATGGAACTGCGCGATGCGCTGGATGATGAAGACCCATCTCAAGCATTGATGTTCCAAGCCGTGAATGCGCTTTATTATCAGGCCGAGAGCCATTCCGATTTGGCGGATATCTATGTCGAAAATCTGACCGCGCCGAAGCGGAAAACGCAAACTACGTCACGTGCTCGCGATATTCCCGATCAAATTCCCTTGCCGTTCGAACTGCACCGTCCGCAACAAGGCGCGGAAGTGGTGTCGTTCAGTTTGTTTAGGAAACGTTAGCCTGGCGTGAGCGCATTCGTGGGGCTGCTCGCAATGGTTTTCTTGCCACCCAAAATGTCCTCGACATTGTCTCTACCATCCAGGCCGAAATAAATCGGCATCCATTCGCCGCTCGGGGCTTTGACATGCAGCGCTGTTGAAAACACACCCGCTTCATATTCCGCGGGCAAATGCGTGTTGCCTAACACCAGGCGCATGCCGTTTAGACGCTGCGGGCCCATGAAGCGCAATCCAAGTTCGCCTTCGAAAACAAGCGGGCCGGTTTCCGGCACCATCGCCATCGTTTGCGCGTAATCATGCAAATTACGATCACGCATATCTTTGATCCAATCGCTAACCTTATCGGCCATTTCGATATGAATTGGGTGATCGGGATTGCGCGCATTATACGCATCAAGTCCGCGATAAAATTGATCCAGGTCGGATGCAAAAATCCATTTCGTGAAATTGTCTTTGTGCTCGCGTGCCAGTTCGCGCAATTGCGTGTCAT
Source organism: Alphaproteobacteria bacterium (assembly GCA_036568945.1). Lineage (GTDB taxonomy): Bacteria > Pseudomonadota > Alphaproteobacteria > Micavibrionales > UBA1664 > UBA6145. Next base: position 1,328 of record DATCRN010000178.1, read on the forward strand.
TGATCCAGCTATATTCCGTCTTTGCAGGCGGCGTTTCAGCTTTAGGGGTTTCTATCTGTTTAGGTGCGACCTGCGCCGGTGTGGCACTGTGATCAAATAAGGCGAGCAAACGTCTGAGCATGATGTCCCCTTTGTATAATTTTAGGGTCACTCTAAACAGGCTTAGCGCATCAATGCCAATTTATATTTACATAAATCAATCAATCCACGCGACGCGCAGAATATTCGTCGATCCCGGCGTACCAAACGGGACACCGGCGGTAATCACGATGCGTGATCCTTTGACGGCGATGTTTTCTTTTCGCGCATAATCGGTTGCTGCCGCGACCATTTCATCGAAGTCGATATTTTCTGCGTGATACACCGGGTGGACACCGTAAGACAGTGCCAAGCGCCGTGCTACTGCATGATCGGGCGTAAGGCACAGGATTGGCACCGGCGGGCGTTGACGCGATGCGCGTTGCGCCGTGCCGCCAGACATAGTGAAGGTCGCAATCGCAGCGGCCTTAATATCGCGCGCAATGTAATGTGCGGATGCTGTCACGGCGTGCGATACGTCATCTTGTTCGGTATCCGGATGTTTTGCATCCATGATGCCGCGGTAGGCGGGGTCGGATTCCACCGACTGCGCAATGCGGTCCATAATAGAAACTGCTTCAAGCGGATATTGGCCTGATGCGGTCTCGGCGGACAGCATGATCGCATCTGTGCCGTCATAAATAGCTGTCGCAACGTCGGATGCCTCGGCGCGTGTCGGCGTCGGTGCTGAAATCATCGATTCCAACATTTGTGTCGCGACAATCACGGGTTTGCCCGCCATACGCGTTTTGCGCACGATTTGTTTTTGTACCGGGGGCACGCGTTCGGGTGGAATTTCTACGCCCAGATCGCCGCGCGCGACCATGACGGCATCGGTCAAATCGATAATCCCATCCAAATGATCGAGCGCCGATGGTTTTTCGAGCTTCGCGATAATTTTCGCACGACCACCGGATAATTTTTTGACTTCGGCTATATCATCAGGACGTTGTACAAACGACTGTGCGATCCAATCGACTCCCATATCGAGGGCTGCCTGCAAATCTTTATGATCTTTTTCAGTGAGCGCTGGGATCGGCAAAATCACGCCGGGTACGTTCACGCCCTTGTTATTCGATAATTTACTCCCGTCATTTACTTCCATGATCAGGAAGCTCTTGCCCTTTTCGGCGACGGTCATACGCACTTTGCCGTCATCCATGAGGAGCTGATGGCCGACATCCGCGACCGAAACAATCTCAGGATGTGGCAATTGCACGCGCTCTTCGTCCCCCAAAGCATCATCCAGATCGAAGCGGATTTTCATGCCGGGTTTAAGATCAATGCTGCCGTCTTTAAATTTGCCGACGCGCAGTTTGGGGCCTTGAAGGTCGGCAATGGCGCCAATCGGGTGCCCAATTTCTTGTTCTAGGTCGCGAATGATCTGCAGACGCGCACGGTGATCATCATGCGTGCCGTGCGAAAAATTGAGACGAAAATTATCTGCGCCCGCCATGAACAATTTCTTGATCATCTCTGGCGATGTGGAGGCGGGACCTAATGTGGCAAGGATGCGGGTTTTGCGGCGACGGGGTAAGAATTCGGAACGAGACATGGATAAATGATACTCTTTTCTAATGTTTAAAAGCCTGCCTCTTTGGCGAAGGCTTTTCCGCGTTCCTGATAATCAGTGAACAGGCCGAAGGACGGCGCGGCAGGCGATAATAAAACAACCCCGCCCGTTTGTGTATGGGCTTTGGAAAGTCCTACGGCTTCCGCCATGTTGCAGGCCATGTGCACTTGCGAAATGCCGCCATCTTTAAGCAAAGCGGCAATCCGCTTGCCGCTTTGGCCCAAACAAACAACGGCCGCGATCTTGTGTGCTTTAATCGTATCCAAAAGCGGTCCGTAATCGATGCCACGGTCATACCCGCCTGCGATTAAGGTCACAATGCGGTCCTTGTAAACGTCTAGCGCGGCATTGGTCGATTGCGGGGTGGTCGCAATGGAATCGTCGACATAAAGAATGCCGTTCTTCTCGCCCAACTCATACTGGCGGTGCGGCAAGCCTTTATAATCCTGCATGGCGGGCAGGGCCTCCGTTGCACCCACGCCAAGCTCGTTCAAAACAGCCAACACAGCCGCGACATTCTCGGCATTATGCTGCCTTGTCAGATAGCGGTTTTGCGGAAGCAAGCTTGCCTGCGGAATGACCTCCGCGCCTTGATAGCTTGAAACTTCCAGCGCTTGGTTTCCAATCAATTTGATTTTGGATTGGTTGAGCAGATTGAGTTTATCGGCAAAATATTGTGCCTTGGTTTTGTGCCAATCCAAATGCTCTTCATATAGG
>DATCRN010000179.1:0-12520 GCA_036568945.1 Alphaproteobacteria bacterium
CCGTCAGGCCATGAATATCCTCAACGGTCTGGCAGCAATCAAGGATTTTCAAGAATCGCGTCACTTCTGCCGCGGGCACCATGACACTGCGTTTGGTGCCTTCGGCCCCCACACGTACAGCATGGCAAATTTCAAGAATATCCGTGAGGTCGGTGATACTTCCGAACAGATTAAACCCGATCATCAGGGGTGATTTCATATCGGCTATTGGATAGGCAGACAAATCCTCGGCGTAAGGTGGCATGGTCTTTCTCCCAGTTTTTGTAGGCTTTTCTTTAAGGGAAACATAATTGCGCTTTTGCTGTCCAATAATTTCGTCACATACAGCCATGCCAAACCAGCATGAAACCGCCATTTCCCATAAATTTGACAAGGTTCTTAAATTTTATGTAAAACATGCGGCACAAGGAGACTATTATTATGAACATCGCTAAAACCGCTTTTTTGACCGCTTTAATTGCAACCCCAGTTGCCGCGCAAGATGTTAATTACCCGGACGTTTTCCCAAATGACTTTGCGGAAGGCCGCGTATCGATTTTGGAATGCGATAACCAAGCCGATGGTTTTTTTGCCACCGCGTTTGAAATTGCCGGTTCCAAGGAATTCGCCGTATATATCACCGATCAAAAAGGCGCCGTTGAAGCTGCGAATTTCAACAGCCGCAAAGACGCTGAAGATAAAGTGCGCGACGCCTGCATCGTTGGCCCGCAAGCGCGTCTGTAATTCAAAATACGCATCATTCAATAAACCCCGGGCATGATCCCGGGGTTTTTGTTTTTGACAGCGCGCGTCCTCGAGCGCAGACCTAAACCAGCAAAAAAAAATTTAAGGAGCGTGCGATGAGTATCGAAGTGATGGATGAAAAAGATTGGGTCAGCGGTAACTATGAGACTGCAGCTATTATTGATCCCAGCGTTTCAACATTGATGGGCAGTAGAAATCTTTGGTTTCGGGAATATCATGAGGATGGCATTGGTGCCATACGCGGACAGTTTTTGAAAGTGAATGGACGGCAGGCGCTCATCACCCAACATTTGCAGGCGCCGGGCGAGTGGTATAAGCGGACCAATATCAGTGTTTTAAAAAGTGATCCCGCACAAATTGAAGATGACGTTTTGAATGTTTTAGGCGCCTTTAATCTCGCCGGGCACGATGTTGTGTGGACGTGTGATGAGATTGATCTGCTAGATGTGCAAGCGCTTGCCTCAAAGGTCAATATGCCGCGCAGGTCATCCTTCCCAAGACTCGGGACTTAAAACAAAAACCCCGGCGATTAGCCGGGATTTTTATTTATTTCTGCGCGAGGCGTTGCCAGTCAAAACCCTTCCAGGATTCAACTTGGGCCGCTGTAGAGTCAGCGGGTTTATGATCTGAACCCTTGGGCGTTTGTACCTGCGGTTGCGGATGAAACTGACGGGTCGTGCCCATAAATGTTTCTTGAAGCGCGGCGAGTTCAGCGTCTGTCCATTTTGGTTTGCTCATTTTTATTCTCCTATGCTCAAACTTAAGCACGGCGCTTTCGCGCAAAGCAAACAAAAACCCCGGCACTTACGTCCGGGGTTTTTAAATTCGTTTTGTTAATCTTAATTAAGCTGCATCCAGCAAAGTCGTGATGTCGATTTTGACACCAGGGCCCATTGAGGAAGATACGGAGACTTTCTTCAAGTACGTACCTTTTGCACCTGCAGGTTTCGCTTTATTCAGCGCGCCCACAAACGCTTTGATGTTCTCAGCGAGTTGTTTTTCGGAGAACGATGCTTTGCCAACGCCAGCTTGAACGATACCGGCTTTTTCAACGCGGAATTCGATCGAGCCTGCTTTGGCAGATTCAACAGCCTTTTTAACATCGGTCGTCACGGTACCCAGTTTCGGGTTCGGCATCAGGCCTTTCGGACCCAAGACTTTACCGAGACGGCCGATCAACGGCATCAGATCCGGCGTTGCGATCACGCGGTCAAAATCGATTTTGCCGCCGTTAACCGTTTCAAACAGATCGTCAGCGCCAACGATATCGGCACCGGCTTTCTTGGCTTCTTCTGCTTTGTCGCCACGTGCGAACACAGCCACGCGCAGGGTTTTACCCGTGCCGTGCGGCAGTTCGGTCATACCGCGCACTTGTTGATCAGCATGTTTCGGATCGACGCCCAGGTTGACGGACAGATCAACAGATTCATCGAACTTAGTCGTTGCATTGGTTTTCACCAATTTGACGGCTTCGTCGATCGTATAAAGTTTCTGACGGTCGATGGCCGAAAACTTCTTTTGACGTTTTGTCGGTTTGCTCATGATTAGTCCACCACTTCAATGCCGGCGGAACGGGCCGAACCTTCGACCATCTTCATTGCGCCTTCAATGTCCTTTGCGTTGAGATCTTTCATTTTGAGTTCCGCGATTTCGCGTACTTGTTTGCGATTGATCTTGCCAGCGATTTCTTTGCCCGGGTTTTTGGATGCCTTCGGCAGCTTGGCTGCTTTTTTGACCAGGTAACCGGTGGGCGGGGTTTTGGTGATGAACGTAAATGTACGATCGGCATAGTAAGAAATAACAACCGGAACCGGCATGCCTTTTTCCAGATCTTTCGTCTGGTCGTTAAAGCCTTTGCAGAATTCCATGATGTTGAGACCGCGTTGACCGAGCGCAGGGCCGATCGGCGGGGATGGGTTTGCGGCGCCAGCTGGGACTTCCAGCTTGATATAGCCCGCAGGGGCCTTCTTAGGTGCTGCCATTTTAATCTCCTTTTGGCTGCAAGTTTATGGGACTTCGTGGTGGGCGACTTTGGAGGGGTCTCCCACGAAGAACGGGCGCAATTAACCAAAAACAGCCGCCAAAAGCAAGGATTACTTAAGCAAAGGCGGGTTTTGCCTCGACCGTGCCGCCCATACGGTTGGCAAAATGACGGTTTAGGCCGGTTTTTAGGTGCTGTGTGTCCAGGCTTAAATAAAATGTGCCTTTGGCATCCAGCATGCCATCCGTGGCCTTTTCTTCGAAGGCCGACAAAGCGTAATCACGGTCGATTTCCTGCACCATCATCCCCATCGATTGCAAAACATTCTGGCGAAGTTCGCTGTACATCGTGGGCAAAGACGACGTCACGTAAGACAATGTCCCGTCGAGGCTGCGTTGCACGAGGCCCGGCGCCATGCGAATGGTGCGCGTGTATTCGGATCCTTGCCCCATGGACATACCGGCGCCTAAGAACGTGCCGCTTAAAAATTTCTTTTCGGCGAATTCGCCTTCTTTGAAAAATTCTTCCATCGTGGAATGCCATGGCTCGACCACCACAGGCGCAAACAGATTTTCGCCCAGTGGATAGAGATACACATTTCCTTTGAGGCCGATTTCCATGCCATCGCGTTGCAACGCGAAAGTCAAATGCGTTTCTTGTTCGTCGTCCAAAACTTGATCTGTGGTTGTCTTCAGAGTGCGAACAAGGCGCTGATCGTCCTGTTGTAACATGCCCACGTGACGATTGACCTGATCGGGTGTTTTGGCAAACAAAGCGGATAAAAGAATGGCGCGCAGTTTTTCACGATCAGGCCAGGTTGCGGTCACACCTTGCGCGCGCATTGCCATGCTCATGTCGACATAAGCATCGTCGGTTTCGCAAATCAGTCTCATTTTTAGAACCCTCATGAAATATGGAATGAAGGATCCTAATCACCTTACCAAAATTATGTCAATATTGTGCGGCGACGAAGCTTTAACATCAGGTACATGGCCGCGTTCATGACGACCAGCATCACGGGATAAAGGGCCGTAACTAGACTGTAATGGCTGATCGCGAGCGTCGCCAGGGCATGGCGGGGGACGTTGAGGCCGTACATGAAGGTCGCTTCCTCGTGCGGTTTTCTCCAGGCTTTGCGGAAGGTGGGGCCGAAGGCCAGGGCATCGATTGCACAAATCAAAATCACCGACCACAGCGGATCGTCCGTGACAGCCCATAGCGGAATGGAGGCGATGCCTGCGACGAACATGATCCAATCGGACCGTGTGATATCTTTTTCGCCGCGCCAGGTAAACGATAAGAACATGATCGCACCGCAGGGGATAAGCACCATGCCGGTGCTCCACGCGCCCGCGCCTGCCCCACCTGTCACTTGCGCTGCGAGCATGATGAAGGTCAGTAGCGTCCAGATGATCCAGGTAAACATATGCGGCTTGTTCGTCCCGCGCCATGTATCGATCAGATAAGGGATGTGCGCAGCCAATGTCATGACTGCTGCGATGATACCGATCCAGATTTTGTAATCAGCCAGCATTCACAGTCCTGCGTCTTAGGGCCAGCATCGAAATCAAGCCAAGATTCAAAAGCAGCATCACACTTGGGAACAAAGCCGTCACCAAATTAAATTGCGTAAGCGCAATCAGCGCCACTACGTGCCGCACAAGATTTAAGATGTATAAAATCGCCACTTCTTCATGCGGCTTAAACCAGGCTTTTTTGAAGGTCAGCGCGAATGCCACGCCCTCCACAGCCGTCACAATAATAATCGCCCATAGCGGGTTGGATGTCACAAGCCATAGAGGGATGGAGGCCATGCCGACACCGAACATCCACCAATCAAGGCGCGTGGCCGTGAAAGCCACACGGCTCCAGGTCATCGTGACGATCCATACGCACATCAGCGATGCCACACCGGTGTTCCAAGCGCCGGCTCCGCCGCCGCCTGCCATTTGCCCTAAAAAAGCAATCACCGTCAAAAGCGCCCAGATAATCCAGGCGAAGAGATGCGGCTTGTTGGTGCCGCGGTAAATGCCGCGGATATAAGGAATGGTAGCCGCAATAGCGAGCAGCGATGCGATCACGCCCAAAATATTTTGGTAGTCGAGGATCATGACAACCACAAATTCCAAGACAAGAGCAGCCCCACGGCAATCATGACGATGCCCGGGACGATAAAAATATGCGTGTTATAGGCGCTGACCTGCGCGAGGGATTTGAGACCCAGGGAAGGAAACAAAAACGTCACCACGCTTTTGCCGACATAAAGCCAACCGATCACGGTCAAGATCATTGGAATACCGGACCAAACATTGTGAAACGCCACAATCAACGTGCCGCCAATAAGGGATAGGAAACCGTGGGCGAAAACGCCTGAGGCGCCAAGGCTATGCAGTTTGATGAAAAATTCCGCCCAGGCTGCGCGATGAAAAATGTGCGACAGACCAATAATGATAAAATTGAGGATGCTTAAAACCTCAATCGCATATTGCGTTTCGGTCAGCATGTTATTCGTCCCCAAACGGTCGCGACAGAATATCATCGATCACCAGATCGGCGGCGCGGCCCTGATGCAGCATCGCATCAATACCGAAGATAATGGGTAGATCGAGGTGATGGTCGGTCGCAAGTTTTGCTACCGCGCGCGCGGTGGACACACCTTCGGTCACGCTATTGCGCGACCCTAAAATGTCTTCGAGCGATTGACCTTTGCCGAGCGCGTGGCCAAGTGAAAAATTGCGGGACTGCATGGAACTGGCGGTGAGCACCAAATCACCCAAACCACACATGCCCATCAAGGTTTCGCGCTTGCCGCCCATTTTAAGCGCAAGACGCATCATTTCCGCAAGACCGCGTGTGATGAGGGCTGCACGCGCGGATTCGCCGTAACCTTTGCCCGCGCACACGCCGGAGGCGATCGCGATCACGTTTTTAACCGCGCCGCCAAGTTCGGCACCAATGCGGTCATCCGATGCATAGGGACGAAATGTTTTGCTGCCTAAAACATTTGAGAGACGGCGCGCGTCTTCGAGATTGGCGGAAGCGATGGTCACCGCGCACGGCATACCACGCGCGATTTCGGAAGCGAAGGTAGGACCCGTTAAAACGGATGCCTCAAGGCCCGTTAAATTATGCACGATGTCGGTCAGCAAATCACCGGTTTCGATTTCGATGCCTTTGGCGCAAAGCACCAAAGTTTTGCCTTCGAGATCGGCAATATCTTTTAAAGTTTTGCGCAAATGCTGCGCAGGAACGACAAGCAATAAAATCTCAGGTTCCACCGCTTCGGATAAATCGTTGGTCGCGCGGATTTGCGCGTCAAGTTTGACGCCCGGCAAATACATCGTGTTTTCGCGCGTAGTATTGATGCTCTCAACCACTTGCGGCTCACGCGCCCACAAAATCGTGTTGCGTCCGGCCAGGCCTTGCGCTTGCGCAAGCGCCGTACCCCAGGCTCCACCACCAATAATGCCAACATTTGTCATGCGGATACTTTCGCAGGTTTTTCATCGAGTGGCCAGCGGGGACGCGCAGGCACATCGAAAGAATCTCTTTGCCCCAAAGCCAATCGTTCAATACCTGCCCAAGCAATCATCGCACCATTGTCGGTACATAATGCGCTAGGCGGCGCTGCGAACTGCACGCCCGCATCGGATGCGGTTTTTTGAAGGGCGGTGCGGATCGCTTTGTTGGCGGCGACGCCGCCTGCAACCACAAGTGCGTTTACTTGAACTTTTTCCAGCGCGCGCTTGCAGCGGTCGGCAAGCGTTTGTGCCATACGGTCTTCGAGCGCTGCGGCAAGCGCTGCCGCATCGGATTTTTGAATGACGCCGTCTGTCGTTAAATCCGCAATGCGTTCGCGCATCGCGGTCTTTAACCCTGAGAACGAAAAATCGCAGCCGGGCTTACCCAGCAAGGGACGCGGTAAATCGAAACGCGTGACGGCGGATGCGCGGTCGGTGCATTCGCTGGCGAGTGTTTCGAGGTTGGGGCCGCCAGGTTGCGGAAGACCCAAAAGCTTGGCGGATTTATCGAAGCATTCGCCTGCCGCATCATCCATCGTTTTGCCGATAACTTCGTAATCACCCACGCCGCGCGCCAAAAGAATTTGCGTATGGCCGCCGCTGACGAGCAGCAGCAGATAAGGAAACGGTATATTGTCGGAGAGGCGCGGCGAAAGGGCATGACCTTCAAGGTGGTTTACGCCGATGAAAGGAATGTTCAGATGCGCAGCGAGAGATTTGCCGGTCATTAGTCCCACCATGACGCCGCCGATGAGACCAGGCCCCGCTGTCGCGGCAATGCCGGATAGATCGTTAAAGGTGAGACCCGCTTGTTTGATCGCCGCGTCCACCACAATGTTAATAGCGTTCAAGTGCGCACGCGCGGCAATTTCCGGCACCACGCCGCCATGAGGGGCGTGGTCGGCAAATTGCGAAAACACCACATTCGATAGAATGCGGCGGTCTTCCGTCACCACGCTGGCAGCGGTTTCGTCACAGGACGTTTCAATGCCTAATACAATCAGGGCCATACGGCTTTCCTTTACAAGGTCCGAAAATGGCATTAAACCCCCGGTTTATGAAGTTAAAAGTTGGCACGAGGGGCAGTAAAATGGCACTGACGCAAACCAATATGGTTTGCGATGCTATTCGCGCCGCCAATCCCGGTATTGACGTCGAGATCGTCGTGATTAAGGCGGCAGGCGATTGGAAGCCTACCCAGGGCGAAGTACGTCTGTCGGAGACCGCGGGCGGCAAAGGTTTATTTGTCAAAGACATCGAGGCTTACATTCTCAATAACCATGTCGATATCGGCGTGCATTCCCTAAAAGACGTGCCGACGCATTTGCCACAAGGGCTCGCTCTTAATCACTTCCTGGAACGCGACGATCCGCGCGATGTCTTTATCAGCAAAACGGCCAAATCTTTGGACGAATTACCGGCCGGCGCGGTTGTGGGCACCGCATCGGTTCGCCGTCAGGCCGTCATTCTAAACCGCCGTCCGGATCTAAAAGTCGTCACCTTCCGCGGCAACGCAGATACGCGTCTTGAAAAATTAAAAGCAGGCCAGGTCGATGCAATCATCTTAGGTGCAGCAGGCGTAAAACGTATTGGGCGCGAGGCCGATATCTCATCCTATATTGAGCCGGAATCGATGCTGCCTGCCGTGGGTCAAGGCGTGGTTGCGATTGAAAGCCGCGAGGGCGATTCCGAAATCCACGCGATCCTCGAGAAAATCAATCACCAACCTACGCGTCTGATCGTGCAAGCAGAGCGCGCTTTGCTTGCGGCCCTCAATGGTTCTTGCGGCACGCCCATCGGATCCTACGCGATGTGGAATGATGATGGCCAAATGCGTTTACGTGGTTTCTTTGCCGCGCCCGACGGCGCCGAGATGTATCATGCCGAGGAAACCGCTGCGATCACAACAGTGGAAGATGCGAATGCTTTAGGACTTCGTTTGGGCCGCGAGCTCAAAACCATGATTCCTGAAGCAGTCCTGCTCGCGGTCGCTTCGTAATTATATGGGGGCTCCTTAGCCCTGGTTGCGGTCCCCGCAACCTCCCCCTCCGCTCGCATAAGCTCGCGCGGTCGCAGTCGCGACCGTGACGAGAAATCCCCTAGTTTCAATCATTCCATTTCATGGCTAAGATACCGCCATGACTCGCATCATTGTCACTCGCAGCGACCCCGGCGGAGAAAATTTTGCCGAGCGCCTGCGCCACCAGAAATACGATGCCGTCAGCATGCCGATCTTGCAGGCTGAGGCGACCTTAAATCCCCCGCCAATGTCTCTTTCCCAAATGGATGGGTATATCGTGACCTCCGTCCACGCGCTCGACTTCGCCGACGTGCCGGACGCGCTTAAGAAAAAGCCGTTGTTTACCGTAGGAGCCGCCACGGCCAACCATGCTATGGCCATGGGCTGGACCAATATCAAACCGGGGCCAGGCGACGTCCAACAACTGGCCGATTCTCTGCCCGATAAAAAACTTTTGCATATCTGTGGAGAGGATGTCGTACCTGGCACCCGCGAGGCCCTTAAAACACCTTATTGGACGGTGTACCGCACCGTGCCGACAGGCGTTCATAATGGGCTCTTGGAAGACATCTTTAAGACCGCAGGCCGCGCGATCATTACCTTGCATTCACCGCGGGCAGCCGCCATTTTGCAGCCGCACGTACAGACGTACCAAACCCGTATGCAAGACGGTCATATCATTTTCTTGTGTCTCTCAATGCCTGTGCTAAAGTCGCTGGGACTAAAGCCAGATTCTACCGGCCTGTACGCGGCCGCCGTCCCGACTGAGGACGCTATGGTCGAGGCTTTGGCCGGTCTTATATCTTAAGAAATATTCATAGGGAGACGCCGCCATGGCCGAACAATCGCAAAATACGGAAGCCACCATTCCGAATGGGGAAGAAATTGTCGAACGTTTCGGTGGGATTCGCCCCATGGCCGCCAAATTGGAAGTCCCCGTGACAACCGTCCAAGGTTGGAAAAAACGCGATGCAATCCCGCTCTCCCGCCGCGATGAAATCGTGAACGCCGCCGCCCAATATAATATCAACCTCAAAGGCCTATTATCCGAAAGCGTTGCCAATCAAAATGCACGCATTGCCGAAGACCCGGCCTTGCGTCCCGTCACATCGGCAACCTCTATTCCGCCGCGCACACAGACCGCACCGATTTTAAGCGCGCGCGATTCCGATCATGGTATCGACTTTAAACGCATTCAACGCAGTGCGCGTTGGACAAGCGTGGTTACATCGACATCGTTGATCGTCATCATCGCGGTTGCCGGTATCGTGTTGTTCGGTGGTCAAGAGCGTCAGCAAAGCAATCAAATTGCATCCTTGCAAAATCGTGTGGGCACACTGGAAGGTCAAGCGCCGGCCCCGAACGGCCTGCCTGCCTCCCTGGATGCCACAATCAGCGATTTACAAGGCCAAGTGCAATCGATCACGCGCGCGATCGGCGCTACAGGTCAAGATTTAGCTGCGAATGGCGCCACACTCGTGCAACGGTTGAGCACGCTGGAACAGCAGCTTGCGAGCAATCCGAATTTGCAAGGCGTCGTTCAGCAAATGCAAGGAATGGCCACCAACCCGCAAACCGCTGGCGATTGGCAGTCCGCAATTCAAGAACTCCGCAGCGTGGTCGCAGGCCTGCAAGGTCGTATGGATGGTTTGGATGTAGCCCTTCAACAAGCCAAAACAGAAAACGCAGCATTAGGAAGCACGCTTGCGAATGCCACAGGACGCGATTTGAGCGCTGCTGCCATGCTTCTTGCGCTTACGCAATTGCGTGAAGCGGTCGATCGCCAAACACCGTTTGCAGATGATCTTGCATTGCTGCGCCAAGTCGCGGCAGGCACGGATCCCGAATTGGCAGCCTCTGTTGATAAACTTGCGCCTTATGCCGAAGACGGCGTGCTGTCGTCAAATGGTTTGAAAAACGAACTAAGCGGACTTAGCCAGGATATCATTACGGCAAAACTTAAAGGCGAAGACGTCTCCTTGAAGGACCGCATCATGGCGCGTCTGCAAGGCCTGTTCAGCTTGAAAAAAGATGGCATACCGGTCACGGGTGGGGAGGAACGCACCTTGATTGCACAGGCGCAAACGCAATTAGATAACAACGATGTCGCAGGCGCCATGGCAACATTGCAGCAATTGGAAGGTCCGGCTGCCGCCGCGGCCCAACCATGGCAAGCTCAAGCAGCCGCGACGCTGGCCGTACAACAAATTGACCAGCAATTGGTGCAAGGATTGATGAATAAAATCCGCGCCATGGCCGCTGGCAGTGCCACAGGCGTGAATGCAGGCCCGATCAATCTATCGACGCCGCAAGCACAGCCGCAGGTTCAAGCACAGCCAGACATGCACATTGAAACTGCACCCCAAATCCAAATGCAGCAACCGCAGCCCGCTGCGCCTGAAGCGCCTGTTCAACAAGCGCCGGTGATTATCCAGCAATAAGAAAGGGTAAGTCCTCCGTGCGCACCCTTTGGGCCCTGATTAAATTAGGCGCGTTCGTGGCGCTCGGCGTATGGCTTGTCATGCAGCCGGGTCGCACGACAGTGCACGGGTTTGGGTACGAGGCAGATCTGCCCACCGGCGCACTGATTTTTGCGGGGCTAATTTTCGCTTATCTGTTTGCCAAGCTCTATCAGTTGATGCTAGCCATTGCGCGTACCCCTAAAAACATCGCAAAGGCTTTGGATGCACGGTCGCAGGATCATGCACTGGCAGCCGTCTCGCACGGGCTGTCGGCTATCGCAGCAGGAGATGCGCATGCGGCTGAAAAACAAGCAGCCAAAGCACGCAAACTCATTAAGCATGATCATGGTTTGGTGCCCTTATTGGATGGGATGACCGCGCGTCTTAAAGGCGATGCGGTGGCCGCTGAAACCGCCTTTCGCGAATTGATGGGCACTAAAGAAACTGCCTTTATCGGTGTGCGCGGACTTCTGCAACTCGCGCTCGATCGCGGGCAGCCGGATCAGGCGCTTGTTTTGGCGCGCCAAGCGCACCGCATGCACCCAAAACAAGCGTGGATTACCGACGTCCTTTATAATCTGGAAGTACAAGCGCGGCATTGGGATGAGGCCTTGAAATTGGCGCACGCATCCGTGAAAGCCAAAACCAAAACGCAAGAAGATTTCCGCAATGATAAGGCCGCAATGCTTTTGGCGCGCGCAACAGAATCCAGCGCCAAAGGCCAAGCCGATCAAGCCTATTTGCTGACACGGGAATCCTATGAAGCCGCGCCGCAATTTCTGCCTGCGGTGCTTGCGTATCTGCCTTATTTGCTGCGCCGGGATGATAAAAAGAAAGCAACAAAAATCATCGAGAAAACCTGGAGCGTAGCCCCGCATCCGGCGTTGGTTGAAACATGGATGAAGCTTGCGCCTGATGCTAAAAAAGAATCCAAATCGGCGCGCGATTATATGTGGCTGGAAAAATTAGCAGCTACCAATCCCGATCATGAAGAATCGCATTTGATGCTGGCAGAAGCCGCCATGGCGCAAGATTTGGCAGGCCCGGCCCGCACGCATTTGGATGCAGCATTATCGACGCGTCAAAGCCAGATCGCCTACCGCCTTTTAGCGAAATTGGAAGAGCGCGTCGGGAATTTGCCCGCCGCCGACATCATGCATGAACGCCAAGTCACTGCTCTTGCACCCCGTGTGTGGGTCGATCGCGATACTGGCCAAGTGTTCCCAATGTGGATGCCGTTTACGCCGCCGCAGAATTCATTCAATCGCATTGTGTGGGATGTGCCAGGCAATATCACGCGCAAAGCATCCAGCCTGCTGCCTGCGGCGAGCGATCCTTTGCAGCTCTTAGATAGCCGCGCTGCTTGATTATAAAACTGATTAAGGATTGCGGCCAATCGGGCCGTCGGCACGGCCGTGGATGAATTGCTCGACATAGGCATTGCCGGAATGATCGAGTTCTCCCACTGGGCCCGTCCAAATGATTTTGCCATCATAAATCATCGCAATGTGATCGGCGATTTTGCGCGCCGATGCCATATCGTGCGTAATGGTAAGAGCGGTTGCGCCCAAATCCTTCACACATTGCACGATCAATTCATTGATGACATCGGCCATAATGGGATCGAGACCTGTGGTCGGTTCGTCAAAGAAAATAATGTCTGGATTACCTGCAATCGCGCGAGCCAAAGACACGCGTTTTTGCATGCCGCCTGAAAGCTCCGCCGGAAATAAATTCGCAACACGTTCACCCAAGCCGACCGCGGTGAGCTTTTGAATGGCGATGTCGCGCG
>DATCRN010000180.1:0-9146 GCA_036568945.1 Alphaproteobacteria bacterium
GGATCATTTGATTGCAAAATATGGCATACAAAAAGTCACAGCCATGGTGCCACAAGATAATCAAGCATCGCAAAATACTGCGCGTCGTGTGGGGTTTCGATTAGAACCTGAATCGCGTTCTATCTGGATTTATCGGCCTTAAATATAATTGTTATCCCATACTCATGTGAGAAATCGCATGGAGATTTCTCAGGCTAAAGCTTTCGAAATGACAATTTATTCTTAAGCGGCGCTTTCGGCTGCCTTTTGGGCACGTTTGCGTGCATTTGGATCCAGATGGCGCTTACGCAAGCGGATCGATTTTGGTGTAACTTCAACCAGTTCATCATCATTAATATAGGCGATGGCTTTTTCCAGCGTCATGATGATTGGCGGCGTGAGTTTCACGGCATCGTCTTTGCCGGCAGCGCGGACGTTGGTGAGTTTTTTGCCTTCCAAGATGTTGATGTCGAGGTCGTTCGATTTGGAATGTTCACCCACAATCATACCTTCGTATACTGGCACGCCTGGGACGATCAGCATCGGACCGCGATCTTCTAGTTTCCACATGGCGTAGGCCACGGCTTCGCCTTGTCCGTTGGAAATCAGCACGCCGGTGTGGCGGGTTGGGATGTTGCCTTTGAACGGCGCGTAAGAATGGAACACACGGTTAATGATACCGGTGCCACGCGTCGTCGATAGGAATTCGGATTGGTAGCCGATCAAGCCGCGAGAAGGGGCCAAGAATTTAATACGCGTTTTACCGGCGCCCATCGGACGCATGTCGGTCATTTCGCCTTTACGCTCGGCAATCGCCTGCACAACGGTGCCGGAATATTCATCATCGACATCGACTTGGACATCTTCAATCGGTTCAAGCTTTTGGCCGTTATCGTCATTTTTATACAAAACGCGCGGGCGGGAAATGGTCATCTCATACCCTTCGCGGCGCATTGTTTCGATCAAGATTCCAAGCTGTAGTTCACCACGGCCAGCGACTTCAACGGCGTCTTTTTCATCCGTCTCGCGCACTTTAATCGCGATATTGCCTTCGGCCTCAGCGAACAAACGATCGCGGATCGCGCGGCCTGTTACTTTGGTGCCTTCGGTGCCCGCGAGCGGGCTGTCGTTCACCGAAAACGTCATGGCGATAGTTGGCGGGTCGATCGCAGTCGCCGGAATCGCATCAGTCACTTGCGGATCACACAGCGTATCGGACACGGTGGCTTTGGTCAGACCTGCGATGGCGACAATATCACCGGCTTCAGCTTCTTCAATCGCAACGCGTTCCAAACCGCGGAAGGCCAAAATTTTGGCAACACGGCCTGTTTCGATCACTTGGCCGTCGCGGGTCATGGCCTTGATCGGCATATTGGTTTTAAGGCGGCCCGTTTCGATGCGGCCCGTCAGCAGGCGGCCCAAATACGGGTTGGCTTCCATGATGATGGACAAAAGCGAGAAAGGCGCGTCTTTGTTGACTTGCGGTTCCGGCACGTGGCGAACAATCAGTTCAAACATCGGCGTCAGATCTTTGCGCTCGGCCTCGAGCGTTTCAGCAGCCCAACCATTACGGCCGGATGCAAACAACATGGGGAAATCCAATTGCTCATCGGTCGCATCAAGCGCAGCGAACAGATCGAAGATTTCATCGTGTACTTGGTGCGGGCGTCCATCGGGGCGGTCGACTTTGTTCACAACCACGATCGGGCGCAAGCCGCGTTTTAAGGCTTTGCCCAAAACGAATTTGGTTTGCGGCAGAACGGATTCAGCGGCATCAACCAGCAAGATCACGCCATCGACCATGGAGAGAATACGTTCCACTTCGCCACCGAAATCGGCGTGACCCGGCGTATCGACGATATTGATACGCGTACCATGCCACATGATGGATGTGCATTTGGCCAAAATGGTAATGCCGCGTTCGCGTTCCAGATCGTTGGAATCCATTGCGCGTTCGGCCACGTGTTCTTTAGCGTGGAAAGAGCCTGCTTGTTTCAGCAGCTGGTCAACCAGGGTGGTTTTCCCATGGTCAACGTGGGCAATAATGGCAACGTTACGCAACGACATAATACAGCGAATCCTAAAACGGGTTAAAAACTGGCGCTGTTATGCCTGTTTGCACTGCAAAAAGCCACAAAATAATAAGACGGGCCTTGGCCTGCAAACGGCCAAAACCCGCCTTTTTTAAGAAAATCGATCTTTAGAGAGCGCCTTTAATTGCGCCTTTGACTTTGCCAATACCCGTTTGGATATGGCCTTTGCCTTCTTGGGCTGCGCCTTCTGCGGCCAGATCAGCGTCATCCGTTGCGTCGCCGAGGCCTTGTTTTGCTTTACCGACCGCTCTATTGGTGGCGCCGGAAAGTTTATCCATTTTGCTACCCATTTGATGCTCCTTTTCAAGTGGTTGTAACTTGCCAACGAATAGCGCACTTGCCGGTTCCTTTAAGACTTGGAGGGCGGTAATTTGGGTTTGTTGTAAATCACCACACAGCCGTATTTATCCAAAGCGCGGATCACGTCAGGGCGCTGCGAAAAATCGAACACGCGGTGGAAACGGTCAGGCTTTTGATAGGCAATATCATCGCCGCGATAATCCGCGCATTGTGCTGGCATAGAAGCCTTTGTGTAAATCGCGTAAGTCGGCGCCTTTTTATTTACGCTGATATTGGCAGCCTTTTTAAGATTAATGGTGAAATGCGCGGGATCGTAATTCTGTATCGACGCCTTCACCGCCTGATGGCCGGAGGAGGGCGTCAGCTTAAAATTATCCTTGGCCCATGCAGGCGTGGTTAGTAAAAGTATAGAGATCAATAAGATACGAAACATAATTAAAACCTCCGCACGATCTAACGGCGGAGGTTTCATTTGAGTTCAGATTAAATCAGAAATCCCACTTGAGCCCGGCTTTGAAGCCATGGCCTTGGGCACGGCCAGAAAGGGTGCCGCTATAGGCAGCATAGGCATTCATGCCATCGCCTACATTGGCATTTACACCAAGGCCGATCACAGCCGCGTCACGTGTGCGAGCAGGGCCGTTGGCATCGAAGGTCAGGGTCCCGGCGGCAAAGCGCATGGTGTTTTCATTATCAAGATCACCAAAATTATGCTGCCAAGCAATCGATGCATTCACATTGATGTTGGTGTCTTCATCCAGTTGAATAGATTTGCCTGCACGCAAACCAATTTGTGTCGACGGTGTGGTTTTGGAGACGCTACCCACCACGAGTTCAGCGCCATTGCCATTGGTTTCCGTGTATCCATCCATATGGCTATGCGTCACACCAGCATTGAAGAAAGATTCAACGGAGAGTTCTTCCAATTGTTTGGCTTTGGACACTTCCACAAAGCCGCTTGCCGTATATCCTTTTGTATCGCCTTCCGGCGCGCCTTGGAAACCGGGAAAGACAACATAGCGCACGCTATTGATATCGTGGTAGGTCGCGCCCACACCACCGCTGATATGAATATCGCCATCAAGCGGCCGCGTTGCGAAAGCGCCAAGATGATAATTGTTCAAATCGGTTGAAGCGCGTTGTGAATCCGTTTCGACTTCGCCGCGTTCATAACCACCGAAAATGCCCCAAGCGCCGCCATCATTGAACGGAATATCCACGCCGCCCAAGAGGCCGTAGCTGTGGCGATCTTGCTGAGGCGCGGTTTTATGACTGTCGCTTTGACCGATTGAGCCAATACCTTCAACCCAGAAACGGGCAGGATCGATGACAACGTTACCGGAAGCCGGTTCCATCAAAGCTGCGACATAGACCGTTTGATCTTGTGAGGATGGTGCAAGCGCTTGTTTGTCGCCTGTACTGTTGTTGTGATTAATGCCCACCATATGCGATGTCAGCGTGGATTGAATCATGCCAGCGCTTTCGGCCATAGCGCCCGTTACGCCGGCGTTATGTTCTCCCGATAGGCTATTCATCGCGTCACGCGCTTGTTCGGTGGTGAGTCCTGCAAACGCATCAAAGATGGGGTTGCCGGCATCAAGTTCCGTAATAGCATCAGCAACACCGGCTTGGTCTTCATCCTCCGCCACATCGGCGAAGTCGATGTCATTCCGCTCCAATGTGATTTGTAAGAGTGTGCCGGTATTGTTTTGAACCGCGTCCAAGAAGGCGAGGTTGTTGTTGATCGTGCCAAAGGTGCCCGTAACTGACGATCCTTGCAAAATCGTATAGGTTTGCGTGGTCGAGAAGGTGCCGGCACCGCCTGATCCCGTTAGATCCAAAATCGCACCGCCATTGATGGTGATGGCACCTGTGGCGATCGTGTTGTCGGCGCCGTTCGCATCATATTCGACTGCATAGTGCGAGCCCGCCGCAAAATCGAGCGTTCCATTCACGTTCAATGTGCCGATCGAGTTGCCTGGCGCGAGCGTACCACCCGATGAAATCGTTGCATCGGCAACAGTGCCGTTGCCGCCCAATGTGGCAGTGTTGCCGACAGTCAAAGAAGAAATATCATCGAGCGTGCCGTTGACCCTTAAAGTACCGCCACTGACGGTGACTGCGCCTGTCATCGTGTTATTGCCGGTTAAATTAAGCGATGTCGCGCCGGCCTTGCGCAAATCACCCGCACCGCTGATATCGCCACCGAAGGTGCGGTCGTTGAGTTCATCAAATTCAAGCGTACCCGCATTGATGACAAGATTGCCCGAGTTGCTGTTGTCGCCCGTAAGGCTTAAGACACCGGTGCCGGATTTTGTGAATGTGCCAGCACCATCCAGGTCACCAGATATTTCGATGTCATTGCCGTTGGTATTAACCGTGCCTGCGCCCGTGAAGACTGCGCCACGCGCAAAATCAAAGGCGGCATCGAAGCGCAATGTCCCGCCGCCGAAATCGACATAGTTACCGCCCACAGCTGTACCAAGATCATCCATGTCCGAGACGGCAATCGTGCCTGCATTTAAAATTGTGGCGCCAGTGAAACCGCTATTGTTACCGGTCATGACAAGAGTGCCAGTTCCGGTTTTGGTGAGATCGCCTGTGCCACTGATGCTGCCGGATTGCGTAAGAACGCTTGCACCCGTAACTTCAATACCACCGTCGCTGGCAGCGATAGAAATTGCACGCGCATTGGTGAATGTGCCCGCGGCAGACAGAACGCCGCCATTACTAAGGGCAACCGTATTTGTTCCCGAGCCATCACCAAGGCGATCGCTGCCGCCAACACGCACAGTACCGCCGGCAATGTTCACAGCGCCGCTATTGGTGCCGGTTGTATTCAAAATCAAAAGGCCGGATCCGGTTTTATTGAGATCGCCCGCACCACTCAGCGCGCCGTTTTGTGTGAGGGTTTGACCGACATCGATATTAATCGTCGCATCACCTGCGCCCAGAGCAATGCTACGTCCTTGCGCAAAACCGGTTGTGACATGCAGCGTGCCGCCATCGATAGACAAATTGTTACCGCCACCGCCGTTGCCCAAGTGGTTGGCTGCACCGACTTCGATTGTACCAGCGTTGATGTTTACAAGACCTGTGTTGCTGTTGGCGGCACCCATAATCAATGTGCCCGCGCCTGCTTTTGTCAATGCGCCCGATCCGCCGATGGCGCCGTTTTGTGTGAGTGTCGTACCGGTCGCCGTATTGATGGAGCCCGCGCTGTTCATCGCGATGGCATTCGTATTGGTGAGCGTGCCGGTCGTAGCCAGGTTGCCGCCATCCAAAGTGATGCCGCCAGTGCCGAGATTGCTTGCAGCCGCAACGGACACAGTACCGCCTGCGATATATGTGCCGTCACCATAATTGTTGGTGCCACTAAGAGTGAGTGTGCCCGTGCCAGCCTTGACCAAACGGCCCGTCGCACCACCGATATTACCCGACATAGTGACGTTATTCGCGCCTGTATCGAATGTCGCATCGTTTGCGCCAATCGTAACATTAGCGGCGTTGGTCATGCTGGTGCCATAGGTCAATGTCGATTGATTGATATTGATTTGGCTGGTGTTGCCAAGCGCGTTTGCATTCGCAAGCGTCACATTGTTATTGATGTTGATATCAAGCGTGCCGGTGAATCCCGTGTTGGTGCCATTCAGCGTGAGGATGGATCCGTTTAGAATGTTGAATGTACCTGCACCGGACAAATCGCCGGAGTAGGTGCCGCTTTGCGCATTGAAACGCAAGATGGCTCCGGATGCGATGTCAGCTTCATCTATATTGTTCAGTGTGGCGACCAGCGTTCCTTGTGTGATCCACCAATCCTGCGCGTTGTTGTTGGTGAGTGTTGTAGTGGTGTTACCTTCTTTATAAAATTTATCGAAGCCGGTGTAGCTGGTGCCGATATCATTGGTATCAAAGTTGCCGCCGGTATTATCGATCCAATGGAACTCATCATTCGCATTGCCGCCGGCAATAATATTGCCCCCGATATTCGCTGTATCATTCACGCGCACGATGCTGGCTTGCGCTGCGCTGAGCGCATTGGTGCGCACGTTACCAGTAATCGTGCTGCCGGCGCCAAAGGTGATGTCACCTGCGCCGTCCATCAAAATACCGAAATTGCCGCCGTTAACAGTTGCACCGTTGCCGATAATAACGGTGGTAAGACCTGCACCATTCGCATGAATGGCGTTGCCGGCGTTTGATTGTACATTTGCGCCCGCGCCAACATTGATATTGCCATCGCCGATTAAAATGCCGTCTGTAGCGCCAACAGCAGGATGCACATCAGCACCGGCCGCTACGTTGACCGTGACACCCGCTTGGGTTGATCCGTTTACGCCAATCGTATCAGAGCCAGTACAAGTTACTGTCGCGCCCGCACCCGGCGTGTTGTTATCACACGCGGCGAATACCGGACTTGCAGTGAAAATCATCAGACCGGCAAGAGCAGTCGTGGACAGTAAACGGCGCGTCATAAAACTCTAAGGTCCCTCAAAGGCGTACTAACCTGGAATTATGGGCTAGTTCAAGGCCTTAGGGAAGGGGAAAAAGCCCATATCAAGAGGTGTGGCGTTACGCCGCTGACAATAAAAAACCCCCACGGAAGGGGGCTTTTTAATGGTCGGAGTAAAAGGATTCGAACCTTCGGCCTCTACGTCCCGAACGTAGCGCTCTACCAGGCTGAGCTATACTCCGACATCGCCTAGAATGGGCGGTATTAATGATTACGAGAGACCACAAAGTCAAGCAAATCGTCGAGATTTGCTTTGATCGAACCATCCGGCAAACCAGCCAAAGCAGCCCGGCCTTGGGAGGCTTGATTTTCTGCGGCCTGGCGGCCCAAAGCCAGGCATCCGTGTTTTTCGATGAGACGGCGGGCGGTTTGGAAGTCGCCCGAGGTCTGATTGTGGTCGCCCATGGTCCGCTGCCAAAACGCCTTTTCATCAGAATCGGCATTTTGAAGAGCAAGTAAAACAGGCAGGGTCAATTTGCCTTCATGGAAATCATCGCCTGCGTTTTTGCCCATCGCATTATCGGACGACGCGTAATCCATCACATCATCGATCATTTGGAAGCTCATGCCCAAATGATGACCGTATTTGCGAAGGCTTTCAGCCTGCGCATCATTTGCGCCGGCAGCGAGAGCGCCTGCATGTGTAGCGGCGGAAAAAAGCGCGGCGGTTTTGGCTTCGATGATCGCCTCATACTGCTGCATCGTGATTGCGACGTCACCCGTCAGTGACATTTGCAAAATTTCGCCTTCGGAAATAATACGCGATGCGCGCGATAGGATTTCCAAGATGCGCAGATCATCGCTTTCGACCATCAATTCAAAAGCGCGTGCGAACAAAAAGTCACCGACGAGAACGGATTCTTTATTGCCGTAGACCGTGTTGGCTGCAGGTTTGCCACGACGTTGTGCGCTTTCATCGACAACATCGTCATGAAGCAATGTAGCTGTGTGAATAAATTCGACGGAGGCGGCGAGGCCGCGTGCCTTGTCAGCACCACCACAGATTTGAGCTGCGGCAAGTGTGAGCAGCGGACGAATGCGCTTGCCGCCGGCCGCGATTAAGTAACCGGCGAGTTGCGGGATCATCGGCACATGCGATTGCATCCGGGCAATGATCAAGGTATTGGTGGCAGCCATATCATCGGATAAAGCCATCGATAGTTGATCGAGTGGTGTTGGAGTGCCTTGCGGCCCGTTGGCTGGGCTTAGAACTTGCGATGTTTGTGGAACGGCGCTACTCATGGAGCCTTCTTTTAAAGGGAATATATGCATAAGGCAAACCTTGAGATTGACGAAAGCTACCTGTTGAGTGAGCGCGTCCGTCTATTGCAGCTGAAAACCGGACTTAGGGCAGGACTTGATGCCGTGATGCTGGCAGCCAGCGTGCCTGCCAAAAGCGGTGAAAAAATTCTGGATTTGGGATGTGGGACGGGTGGTGCAGGCCTTTGTGTTTTGGGTCGTGTGCCTGATGCGTGCCTTACCGGGTTTGATATTCAAGACGATTTGATCGGTCTGGCTAGGCAAAGCGCGATCTTAAATAAATGGGAATGTGACTTTATCGTAGGCGATGTGCGCGATAAGAGCGCACTGCCGTTGGATCATTTCGATCATGCTTTGTGCAATCCACCTTATCTACAAGCGGGGACTTGGTATGACACACCGGATCAAACAAGGTCGAAACAATTGGGCAAAAAAGATGGCGATGCCGTTCTGCAGGATTGGATTGATTGTTTACAGCGCGTGATTAAACCATCCGGGACGATATCCATCATTCACCGCGCGGATCATGCCGATAAAATCATTCAGGCGTTGGGCACCAGGTTTGGTGGTATGGAAATTTGGCCGCTTTATCCCCACGAGGGTGAGGCTGCGAGCCGCATCATTATTCGCGCGCTTAAAAACAGAAAATCCCCGGCAATATTTCATCCGGGGATTATTCTGCATACTCGGGACGGTCTTTGGACAGGGGAGGCAAAAGCAATCCTCGAGTCTGCGGAATCTCTGTCACCCGCTAAATAGGCCCAAAAAAATGATTGGCAAGCCCCTTTTTTTGTCATTCCAAACGTATGCCGAGGAATCTCCATAATTTTAGGAGATCCCTCACCGGAAGGTTTGGGATAACGGCCTGATTATTGCGTCCAAATTTCAGAGGTGCGCTGGACTTTGTCGCCAAAGGCCTCGCTATCCTGAGAAATGCCTGCGCGCGTATTCGTGCAGGCCGCCAAAGTGAGGATTGTCAGGGTCGCCAAAAGGATCGTTTT
>DATCRN010000181.1:0-6648 GCA_036568945.1 Alphaproteobacteria bacterium
GCTTAGGCCCCTGCTCAAGGCTTGCGGCACAGATGTACCTGTATTCGGCGCGTCAGAGCAGTACATAAAAAGCGGGATTGCAAAAATCGCAAACCAGAGCGCAGCAAACAACATTGTTGCACGTATATTCAGTGCACCATCCGTCGGCAAACCTAAAAAACCCGCCTGCCCGCCAAAGCCGATAAATAATAGTAACACAGCTCCCAAGGACAAAATGCTGCCAATATACCCTGCCCCCCAACCGATACCAGAAACGTAACCCACTTGATCCACGGGCGCCACAATCGGAAGAGTACTGCCGTAAATATTTTGAACCAGCTCAAATGAAACAACGAGCGTGCCAGCAATTAACAATGAAGGTCCAACAAACGATGCATCAGGTTGCATAAAAAAAAGTGCCGACGTCAGAACAATGCAAATGAGCGTAAAAAATTTAAGAAGCGGCTTGCGCGGGCCCGTATGATCGACAATGGAACCAACTATGGGCGACAGCAAGGCAACCAGTACCCCCGCACAACCCATCGCAAAAGACCATTTAGCACTGCCAGAAACTTCATCGCCATAAATAGACCGCGCAAAATAAACGCTGAACACGAATGTGAAGACAAGCGTGTTGATAGCCGTGTTCGCCCAATCATAGGCGGCCCAGGCGATTAAAGTTTTGCGGTTCATAATTTTATGCGCTGCGCGCGACCATCAGTTTTTTAATCTCAGCAATTGCTTTGGCTGGATTAAGCCCTTTGGGGCAAGTGCGCGTGCAGTTCATGATGGTGTGGCAACGATACAAGCGGAACGGATCTTCCAA
Organism: Alphaproteobacteria bacterium; assembly: GCA_036568945.1. Taxonomy (GTDB): domain Bacteria; phylum Pseudomonadota; class Alphaproteobacteria; order Micavibrionales; family UBA1664; genus UBA6145. Next base: position 806 of record DATCRN010000181.1, read on the forward strand.
TTGATCCAAACGCTCGCCTGTTGCTTCATCGCGACTATCGGCAATCCAACGATATGCCATTAATAGAATTGCGGGACCTAAGAAACGATCACCGTTCCACCAGTAAGATGGGCAAGATGTCGAGCAGCAGAAACATAAAATGCAACTGGATGCTTCGTCGATCAAAGCTTGCTCTTCCGGCGATTGTAGACGTTCGCGCGATGGCGCAGGGCTCTCGGTCTTCAAATAAGGTTCGATGGATGCAAGTTGCGCATAAGCATGCGTCAGATCCGGTACTAAATCCTTTACGACCGGCATGTGCGGCAGCGGATAAACTTTAACATCATTCTTCATGTCCGAAATGGATTTCGTGCATGCAAGTGTATTGGTGCCGTCAATATTCATCGCACAAGATCCGCAAATACCTTCACGGCAAGAACGGCGGAAGGTGAGCGTGCCATCAATATCATTTTTAATATGAATTAACGCGTCCAAAACCATTGGCCCACACGCGTCTAGATCGATGTCGTATGTATCGCGACGTGGGTTACCACCTTTTTCAGGCGACCAGCGGTAAATCGTGAATCGCTTGACGCGTTTTGCACTTTCAGGCGCCTCAAAATGGCGGCCATCAACGACTTTGGAACTTTCGGGAAGGGTAAATTCAGCCATGCCCATAATATAAGCGGATTTTTGAAGCAGGCCAAGGGTTTAAAAGGGTCTTGAAACACGGGGGTTGCCAAGCAATTTCGGCGTGTTAAGTGTAATAAAAAAACCAAGGAGATGGGGAATGAAGACATTTCAATGCGGGGGACAACGTGTTCCGGTTTTAGGTCTTGGCACCTGGCAATTGCGCAATTCTGAATGCACCAGCGCAGTCGAAAAAGCGATCGATATGGGATATCGCCATATCGACACCGCCCAAATATACGAAAACGAAGCTGAAGTCGGCACTGGCATTAAAAATAGCAACATTGCCCGTGCGGATATTTTTCTGACCACCAAAGTATGGATGGACCGTGTGTCTCATTCTATGATGATGAAGTCCGTCGACGAATCTTTGCGCAAGCTCAAAACCGACTACGTTGATTTACTGCTCATTCATTGGCCAGTCACCAATATTCCGTTTAAGGAACAGATTGCTGCGCTTAAAGAAGTGCGCGCGTCGGGTAAAACCAAAGGGATTGGTGTTTCCAATTTCACAGTCGCGCAAATGCGCGAAGTACATGACGATCTGGATGCTCCAATTGTAACCAACCAGGTCGAATATCATCCATTTTTAAGTCAGCAACCTGTACTCGATTACATCCGCAAAAATGATATGTTTTTGACGGCATATTCGCCACTTGCGCGTGGTGCAGTAACAGAGTCTTCTGTCATCAAAGAAATCGGCATGAAATATAATAAGACACCTGGCCAAGTAACGCTTCGTTGGCTTGTACAACAAGATAATGTTGTTGCAATTCCCAAGGCAGCATCGGAAAAACATATTAAATCCAATATTGATATTTTCGATTTTGCTTTGAGCCTTGATGATATGAACCGTATCAGTGCTTTGGCAAAATCGGATGGACGTCTAATTAATCCTGAATGGGCTCCGCAATGGGATAAAGCGCAAGCTGCTTAAAACTTGAAGAAAGAAAAACTATGTCATTTAGTGTTGCCGTTATCGTGGGATCCTTGCGCAAGGAATCCTTGAATCTGCGCCTTGCTAAAGCTCTCGTTAAATTAGGCACCGGTAAATTTAACGCGAATATTCTTCGCATTGATGACCTGCCTTTGTTTAATGAAGAGCTGGAACCTAATTTTCCAGCCTCAGCAACCCGTTTAAAATCCGAGATTGAAAATGCTGATGCCGTTTTGATCGTGACACCGGAATATAACCGCTCCGTCCCTGCTCCTCTGAAAAATGCCATTGATTGGGCGTCACGCCCTTACGGCAAAAACTCTTTCGCCAAAAAACCGACGGCGATTTCTGGTACGTCTCAAGGTGCGATCAGCACAGCTGCCGCACAACAACACCTAAAACCTGTGTTGAATTATTTGGATGTACGCCTAATGGGCCAACCGGAAGCCTATATTCGTTTTAGCGAAGGAATGATTGATCAGGACGGTAACGTCACCAATCCGGACAGCCAGAAATTCTTGCAAAAATACGTCGATAGTTTCGTCACCTTTGTCCAAGAACAGCCGCAAAGGGCTAACGCCAAAGCCGCATAAATCCTAGATTTTCTCCTTTAAATTTGCTTTATGTAAACATGCAAAATGTGAAAAAGGGTATGCGTTGGCAAAACGCAACGCCTGTAGTTTGGGTTGAGCGATTAAACCCTCAGTCTATGGCCGACAGTTGCGCTGGTTTGTGGCCGACAGAAACACCGTCACCTTTGCCTAAACTGCAAACAACTACCAATATTTTCGATTATCTCGGCAAACTGACTGCTGAACACCCACATTATCTATCCGTGCGTGAAACCGCACAGGCACAATTCCGTTATCCGGGATTGATTGATCGGACGCTTGGCAATTGGCTGGTTAAGGGCAACATCAGACCCGCGCTTTAATAGACGCGCTCTTTGGGTGGCACGACTTCAACATCATCCGTCATCGTATAAAGATGCACTGGGCGATCGCTCAATTTCACTTTACCCGCGTCGCTGACCCAAACGGTTGAGTGTTTCATCCAATTTTGGTCGTCGCGTTTCGGGTAATCCTCTCGCGCATGTGCACCTCGGCTTTCACGGCGCGCTTCGGCGGAATGCAAAGTCGCGACAGCTTGCCCAAGCAGATTATCAAGCTCCAGCGTTTCGATCAGATCCGTGTTGAACACCAGACCACGGTCCGTAATACCTAGATCGGATTTCCCCTGATATACAGCATCAATATTTTTGACGCCTTCAGACAAAGACGATCCATCCCGGAATACGGCGCAATCGTTTTGCATCGTTTTTTGCATTTTCAGACGCAATTCAGCCGGCCGTGTTGATCCTTTGGAATTACGGAAGGCGTCAAGACGCGCAATGGCACGTTCGCCCGTATCTTTGCCAAGCGGACGGTGCGGCGCGCCAGGCGTGACCACTTGTGCCGCACGAATGGCAGCGGCGCGACCAAATACCACAAGATCAAGCAGCGAGTTGGAACCCAAACGATTGGCGCCATGCACAGACACGCACGCAGCTTCGCCGATAGCCATGAGACCTGGCACGACGCGATCTGGATCGCCCGTGGCAGGCGCGACGACTTCGGTCATGAAATTCGTTGGAATGCCGCCCATATTATAATGCACGGTTGGCAGAACTGGGATCGGCTCTTTAGTGACATCAACACCCGCAAAAATACGTGCGGACTCAGCAATACCCGGCAAGCGTTGATGAATAACATCGGCGCCTAAATGTTCCAGGTGCAGGTGGATATGATCGTTTTGTTTACCGACACCACGACCTTCACGAATTTCCATGGTCATAGCACGGGAAACGACGTCACGCGATGCCAAATCTTTGGCCGATGGCGCATAACGTTCCATGAAGCGCTCACCGTTCGAATTGGTGAGGTAACCACCCTCGCCGCGCGATCCTTCGGTAATCAAACAGCCTGCGCCGTAAATACCGGTTGGATGGAATTGTACGAACTCCATATCTTGCAAGGGTAAACCCGCGCGCAAAACCATACCACCGCCGTCACCGGTACAGGTATGCGCCGAAGTGCAGGAGAAATATGCGCGACCATAGCCACCCGTTGCCAAAACGGTTGAATGCGAGCGGAAACGGTGAATAGTGCCGTCCAGTAAATTGAGCGCCATAACGCCAACGCATGCACCGTCATCCGACATGATCAGATCCAGCGCAAAATATTCGATGAAGAATTCAACGCTGTTTTTAAGCGATTGCTGATAAAGCGTATGCAAAATTGCATGGCCTGTGCGATCAGCGGCGGCACATGTACGTTGCGCGGTTCCTTTGCCGTAGTGTGTGGTCATTCCCCCAAACGGACGCTGGTAAATTTTACCGTCTGCCGTGCGCGAGAATGGTACGCCATAATGCTCAAGCTCAATAATCGCTGGAATTGCTTCGCGCGTCATATATTCGATCGCATCTTGATCGCCTAACCAGTCGGACCCCTTAATCGTATCGTAGAAATGGAAGCGCCAATCGTCCTCACCCATATTACCGAGCGCGGCAGAAATACCCCCCTGCGCCGCAACAGTATGCGAACGCGTTGGAAAAACTTTGGAAATACAGGCGGCTTTGAGACCGCGCTCGCCCATACCCAGTGCTGCCCGCAAACCGGCACCGCCTGCGCCGACGATCACAACATCATATTCATGGTCGATAATTTGGTAATCTTGCGCAGTCATAGAGCAACTTTCAAAACAGCGAACACGCCGGCAACGCCAAGCGCAGTTAAAACAACTTTCATACCGATCAGTTTTACAATCTTAAACCATTCGGAATGCAGATAATCTTCAATCACCACTTGGCAGCCTAAAATCGCATGCCAGACAAAGGTGACCATGGTCAACAACATCAAAATAGCATTGCACGGTTGCGCCAACCATGTCGTAGCCGCAGCATAATCCGCATGCACAAGACCTATAATGGACCAAGCTAGCCAGAAAGTAAGTGGAATAGAAGCAATCGCCGTCACGCGCTGGATAATCCAGTGGTGCACGCCATCATGCGCCGACCCAAGCCCGCGCGCACGCGCCATTGGATTTTTAAATCCGCCCTTATGCCATTTAATCAGTGATGCCGGTTTCGTATTCATGGTGACCTTTAGAACACAATCGCAAGCCAAAATGACGCTGTCAGCGCAATCGCACAAACAAGGGCCGTATAACCGCTCGCATAAATTTCAGGGATTTTGAAAAATTTTCCGCTATCCAAGAACAAGTGACGGATACCGGTACACAAATGATAGAACATACAAAATGACAGACCCATAGCAACGAACACGCCGACGGGATGCGACACACATTTGCGGAACAGATCGTAAGCTTCAGGCCCCGATGCCATCGCCAAAAGCCACCAAACCAAAATGAAAAGACCGAAAGTCAGCGCAACGCCGGTTGCACGATGCATGATCGACATGGCCATCGTGATTTGCCATTTATAAATCTGCAAATGCGGGGAAAGCGGACGCTCAGATGTTTCGGAGATATTTGTGTTACCGGCCATAGGCTAAACCTTTCAATCGCCTAGGAATTTACAGGTTGAGGACCCACTTGTCCACCACCGGTAATGCCAGAAATTCCGCCGGAATCGGTGCCTCAACCGTAATAGGGTCTTTTTTGGGATAAAGCGGCAGGGTAATGGCGGATGCATGCAAATATAAGCGGGGCTGTTTTTTATCCTCATCCGTCCCGTACAAAGTATCTCCCAAAATTGCTGCCCCGAATGCATGCAGGGCATGGACGCGAATCTGATGCGTGCGACCGGTCTTGGGATAGAATGCCACTAAAGATTGCCCGCCTTCGCTATGCAATACTTTATAATCTGTAATCGTTTCCTGCGCACCCTCATCGCCTGGTTCCGCCACCTTCATTTTCCAGCCCTTCCATTTATGGACCTTGGCAAGCGACGCATCGATCACACCGTTACCCTCCAATGCGATGGGCAAAATGGCAAGATAGGTTTTTTCTATCCGTTTACTTTCAAAAAGTTTACCCAATCGCGATAGCGCTTTGGTATGACGTCCCAGCACAAGACATCCTGATGTGTCTCTATCCAAACGGTGTGCCAAATGCGGGCGCTTAGGCAAGCCAAATTTCAGAGAATCAAAACCGTCTTCAATATTCGGACCGCCACCTGGGCCTGCGTGTACAGGAATTCCTGCTGGTTTATCGATTACCAGCATAAGTCCGTCGCGAT
>DATCRN010000182.1:0-2474 GCA_036568945.1 Alphaproteobacteria bacterium
GCCATGATGCGACCCGCGACAGACACAACATCTTCGGTCTCAACACCGGGCGCCAAGTCGGCATATTTCGTTTGCAGATCGCCTGCTTTCGCGTCGCGATCATAAACATAAACATACGGATTACCGCCGGCATCGACCACAGCCTTCATCTTGGCCTTGCGCGCTTCGCGCGGATCGGTCAAAGGCTGGTTTTCTGGGCTTTTGGAAGCGGGTTGGTTCATGTTTAATCCGGTTTGCTAATGGTTTCATGTGATCTATACTGAAAAGAAAAAGGTGCGTCCATGCTGAAATCGCGTTTTTCCCCTCCCCATAGCGCCAAAATGCGCGGAAATGTCCTGTTTTTGATCTTGATCGCCGTGATGTTGTTTGCCGCCCTTACCGCTGCCATCACCAAATCAAACGAAGGCACCGGCAATATGAACCGGGAACGCGGCACGATCAGCGGCACCGATCTTATGAGCTATGGATCGGCCATGGAAAAGACGGTTGCGCGCATGTTGTCTAATGACATGTCGGAATCGAGTCTGAGTTTTGAAAACGGCAATTGGCAATTCAATGACAATAGTTTGGTCGAACCTTCGGCCACCTTCCCTAATTGCTCCTCCGCCACTTGCAAGGTTTTCGATGCGATGGGCGGCGGCATGGCTGCGCAAACCTATACATCTCAAACACTCGACTCCCCTGTAGCCACGGATGTGCGAAGCGGGCACGGAATCGTTTATGCGTTAACAGTCACGGGTGTTGGATCATCTGCGCAAGATTTGGTTTTGATGATTTCGGCAATCGATAAAAATACCTGTACGGCTATCAATGATACCCTGAAAATCGTGAACCCAGGCGGCAACCCGCCAGCCGATAGTTGGGCTGGCGCCGTGCGATATAACGGATCCTTCGGCAGCGCCGCTGATGCGACGGGAGAAATTGGCGATATGGCAACCCAAATTGTAGGCCGAACCGCCGGATGCATCAAACGCGATAGCGGTGCTTATGGATCGGCAGATAATTACTTCTATCAAGTCTTGTTGCCGCGTTAATCTCGCACCGCGCGCGCAGCCACCAAAACGTCGACCGATTTAACGCCAGCTGTTAGCAATGCATCAGCACAGGCATTCATCGTTGCCCCTGTCGTCATGACATCATCGATCAGCAAAATATTTTTATCTTTCACATCGATTTTAGGATTGATAATAAACGCACCCTTCACATTCGCAACGCGATCTTTGCGATCTAAATGTCCTTGTGGCGGGGTTTGCTTGATACGGATTAAACCATCAACTGCGACATATTTACCCGACGTTTTGCCGATCCAGTGTGCGAGCAAAGCGGCTTGATTATAACGGCGCTTCAGCAAACGCCAGCGATGCAATGGGACTGGCATAATAATGTCAGCACTTGCAATCACATCTGCGCCTGCCGTTTCCATCCATGGGGCGAGTGTGGGAATGGCTTGTAATTGATCGCCGTGTTTAAACCGCAAAATCAATTGGCGGCTGGCATCGTCATACACAAGCGCCGCACGAGCACGGGCAAAGCTTGGCGGCGCATCCAAACAGGCGGCACAAATTAATCCTTCGCCTTCCATATCAAAAGGAAAAGGTATGGCGCATTTTGGGCAATGGGGTTTGCGAATGAACCGAAGCGTCGACCAATATTCGGGGGCGACCATACCGTGGGCATCTACCGCCTCCCCCGTAGCAGGGCAAAGGGGCGGCAGCAGGAAATCCAAGGCAGCAGATGCGGTTTTCCGAAGGATTTGCATGGCCAAACCCTAGCATCACGGACTATTTGAATACAGCCCCGAATTCTTTAATCTCACCGGTATGAATCTCCCCGCCACGTCATTATGTCTGCAAAACGGAGTCTGGGCTGCGCTCACCTCGGACGGAGAACTTATGTCCGGCAAAATGCGCGAGGCGGTGAAACTGCCGACCGACAAACCATTACTTGTCTGTCATGCGCCTTATACGTTCTCGCGCCTGAATTTATCGGCGTCTGCGCATTTCGACGTGCTGGAATTATTTGCCTTCGTCCGTCCTGCCGTTTTCTGTGTGCCGACTGTCGGCGGCCTGTGCCGCGCGTTGGGATTGCCCGTACCACAGAGCGCCGAAGATGCGGCAGCATCGCTGTTCACTATCGTCAATGAATTGCTATTGCATCTGAAAGAAGAAAAAAACAAACAAAGACTCATCGATCTCGCATCCGCCATGGGCGCATCAGGTCAAGGTTGGGCATGGACACCTGCCGTCATCGAAGCATTGGGCGGCGTTTATAACCCCACTGCGGTAACCCGATCGCGCGAAGCGCTCGATGTTTGGACCGATCTGCCTGAGTGGGCGGAAGAAGCACCGATCCCGCCACCGGCCAATAACATCATCACGGGTGAAGCCGCGCGCGCGCACCTCCATGATCTCATCACGCGTCGCCGCGCGGCAGGCCGAGGTGGTGATGGCCGTACCGCGCAGGATAATTATACG
>DATCRN010000183.1:0-6780 GCA_036568945.1 Alphaproteobacteria bacterium
CGATAGACGCGCCAATGCGACCTGCGACCATCAGGCCCGCAAGCACAGGCGCAAGTTCGCGCGTGATGGATAAGGCAACAACGTTGGCTACGGCGCTTTCGGCATTAAAGCGCGCAAAACCCGTGTAAGATTGCAGCGCAAGCACCATGCCGGAAAAGAGTGTGGTCAGCCCCACGACTGCGAGCGAGTAATATCCGATATCGACGAATTGACGTCCGATCTGTTTGGCGAAATAAGGCGGCGTGACAATATGATAGATCGTGCGGCCCGCGAATTCGACCAAGCGGCCCACACTGCCAAAGAAATGCATCACCGATTGACCAATCAGCGTGCATAAATCCAGCACCTTGTCGGCAAGGTTTTGAATGGTTGTGGGTACGCGGTCGTTCATGCCCGCCTATAATCCATTATTTCTTAAGGCTGTAAAGCACTTAGGAGATGGGTACGACCAGCTTCGCGTGATAAACAGCAGGGTCGCAGTCGCGATTTTTGTTGGGCGTCATGCATGTCCGGCGGCAAAATTCAAAAGGCCAGGATTGACGCCCAACTTGGCATACGCCCTATCCCATTTTTCATCCGCGGGCACGCGGAAAACCAGGTCCGGATCCGCATCGACGATCAGCCAGGCATTGTCGGCGAGTTCCGCCTCGAGCTGGCCGCCACCCCAACCGGCATAGCCTAAGGCAAAAAGTTTGTCCGCAGGGCCTGCCCCAGCCACAATTTCTTTCAACGCCTCGATCGTGCCGGTCACCGCATAAGAGTCGCCGATACGGATGGAATCGCTTTTTAAGACATCGGCGGTATGCAGCAAAAGTCCACGCGCGGTTTCCACCGGGCCACCTTGCAGTACCGGAAAATCATCAAAATCCTCACCCGTTTGCAAAGAGAGTTGCGCCAGCAACAGCGAAAGCGGCATGTGATCAAGTTCTTGATTGATGGCAATGCCCATCGCGCCCTTCGCATCATGCGCGCATATAAAAATCACCGATTTTTTGAAACGGGGGTCACCCATTTGCGGCATCGCCAAAAGCAATTTGCCGACCAGGAATTGATTTCCGCCCGCCTGAAGCTCGGCCGATGCGTCCGGTTTACCGCTTGTCATATCTTGCATAGGGCAAAGTATCGCATAAGCGAAATGGAACATTCAACCCTTGGATGCCGTATGGAATTGCGATATAGGCTATGCCTGTATCGATTCATTTTAAGGAGCATTTCATGGCCATTCAAATTGGTGACAAATTCCCGAGCGCAACACTTCGCCGTTTGGGTGCAAGCGGTATGGAAGATGTCAATACCGCCGACGTCTTGGCGGGCAAGAAAGTCATTTTGTTTGGCCTTCCCGGCGCCTATACGCCGCCTTGCAGCCAAAAGCATTTGCCTGGCTATGTGAAAAACGCCGATGCGATCAAAGCGCAAGGCATTGATGCTATTATCTGCCTGTCCGCCAATGATCCCTTCGTCATGAAACAATGGATGTCCGAACAAGACCCAAGCGGCAAACTGCAATATTGGCCGGATGGCAATGGCACGCTGCGCGACGCCTTGGGCCTGACGCTTGATGCTGCCGGCAACGGCTTGGGCCAGCGTTTCCAGCGCTTTGTCATGACCATTGAAAACGGCATCGTCAAAAGTCTGGATGTTGAAAAAGTGGCCAGCGACGTTGAATTGTCGGGCGCGGATGTGTGCCTGGCCAATCTATCCAAAAAGGCAGCCTAATTTTGAGCGATCTTGGCATAGCCCCTGGCAGCGGCAAGCGCGGCATTGCGCGCTTGAAAGCAGCCCTTGGCAATTCTTGGGCCGGTTTGTGCACGACTTTGCGCACGGAGATAGCCTTCCGTCAGGAAATGCTCTTGGCCTGTTTCTTTATTCCCTGCGCCCTAATCATGGACGTCACCTTAATGCAGCATATTATGCTGGTTTTTTCGATCGTTCTGGTGCTGATTGTGGAACTGCTTAATACGGCCATCGAACGCGTTGTGGACCGCATTTCTTTCGACCGGCACGAACTCTCCAAGGAAGCCAAAGATATTGGGTCGGCGGCGGTGCTGATCGCGCTGATCTTCGCGGCCTTTACCTGGATCGCTATCCTATTTTTGTGGAAATAAAAGCTTGAACCGCTGCAACATCGGCGGGCAAAACGTCGTAACTTTCTTCCCGTTCCATCAAATCGGATAGAGAATCTGGCAAGGCTGGGCGAATGCCGGTGGCTTTCTCGACCGCATCCGGAAACTTGGCTGGGTGCGCACAGGCAAGCGCAATCACAGGTCCATCCAAATGTTCCTTTAGTTGCTCGTAAGCGGAAAACCCGACGGCAGTGTGCGGATCGATCAAATAGCCAAATTCATCCTGTACGCGTTTGATCGTTCTGAGCGTTTCAGCGTCGTCACAAGACGCGCCGACAAACAATTTTTGAATATCCATAAGTGCGGAATCAGGGACGCTATATTCCTGGTCATGTTTAAAGGCGTCCATAAATTGAACCACCTGTTTTCCATCGCGACCGACGACTTCAAATAAAAGCCGCTCGAAATTACTGGAGACCTGTATGTCCATGCTTGGACTGAAAGAGGGCTCCACCGTACGAGCCTCCATTTTGCCGGTATTAAGGAAACGCGTCAGAATGTCGTTGCGGTTGGAGGCGACCACCAAACGACGAATAGGGGCTCCCATGCGATAGGCTGCGTATGCCGCATACACGTTGCCGAAATTGCCGGTTGGGACCACATACGTAACGGGTACATCGCTCTGAAAGGCAGTGTGTACGTAATAAACAATTTGCGCCGCGATACGCGCCCAGTTAATCGAATTAACGGCGGATAATCGCGCCTTAGCGCGGAACGTACGATCATTGAAACAGGCCTTCACAATCGCTTGGCAGTCATCAAAAGATCCTTCGATCGCAATCGTGTGAACGTTCGCGGCCTGTACGGTCGTCATTTGGCGGCGTTGGACTTCGGATGTACGGTTATGCGGATAAAGGATGAAGATTTCGGCCCCCGCGGCATGACGGCAACCTTCGATCGCGGCTGAACCCGTATCGCCGGATGTGGCCCCTAAAATCGTCATAGTCGTACGTTCTTTTTTAAGTTCGCGGTCGAACAGCCGACCCAAGAGTTGGAGGGCAACATCTTTGAACGCGATGGTCGGGCCTTGGAATAATTCGAGGACGGAAAGGCCCTTGTTCAATTTACGTAATGGCGTTACGGCGGGCGTCGAAAATCCGTCCGCGCGCGGGGTGTATGTATCGGCAATCAGAGTGGCCAATTCATCCGCGGGAATCGACCCGGCGCTTAAAAGGCCGAGCACGATTTGCGCCGTCTCTTGATAGGATTTGTTTTTCATATCCGCTGGCAAAAACGGCCAGGTTTCCGGCACATAAAGCCCGCCATCCGATGCCAGGCCCGCCATCATGGCACCGGTAAAATCTAAAGCCGGGGCTTGGCCCCTAGTGGAAATGTATCTCATGCCCGCTATCATAGACTATGGTCCCTTCGAAATGGAGTATGAGACTTTGAAAAAATTCGCCTGCTTGATCCTGATCCTAACCCTTGCCGCTTGCGCAGGCGTGCGCACCTGGGATGGCGAGTTGCGCAAGCTTGAGGGGAAACCCATCAACGACGCCGTGATCCTCTATGGCGATCCTGACGGCGAATACCGCCATGGCCCAGCCACCACCTATGTCTGGCAAGACCGGAAGGCCGACAGCATCTTTGGACCCAGTGTTACTTCCGGCGCGGGATACCGCATCGGCCGCCCGCTTCATAATGGCAGCGAGTTTCTATGGGGCGGCATCGAATATTATCGCTGCGTCATTCGCGCAACCGTCGTAGACGGATTGATCACCCGCATAACATCCGAAGGCGATCCGCAAGGCTGCGAAATTATCCACGGTTTCCGCAAAATGCCACTCGGCAAATCCAGCGGCGGCGCGTCCGATCTTTAAACCATGATCAAACTCATTCTCAGCGGGTTTATTCTCGCAGTCTTATTATTTGCGTTTTTTGCCGTAATGGCGCCGATTCTGCTCGGGTTAGCGGCGATTTATTTTGGCGTTTTGCCCTTGCAAAAGCATCTGCGCTATCGCGCATTGCTGCGTAAATACGGCAATGAAAGTCTGGCCCGCATGCTTGCCAACAAAACCATCTGGGAAAATCAGACGGCAGAACAACTAAACGATGCTTTAGGTGCGCCGCTTGTTATTACGCAGCAAGACGGCCTGGAGATCCGCACCTACCGCCTGATGAGCATGGGTCGCTTCAACACCCAGGTGGTGCTGCAGGATGGTTTGGTGCGGTCCTGGACGAGCGCTTAGGCGGGCACCATCTTAGGCGACGGCCTAAAGGTCATTGCGATCAAAAACGCGCCAATACCCATCGCGCCGGACATGAGATATAGATATTTATAGTCCCCGAAATGATCATGGATCATGCCGCCTGCTAAGGGGCCAATCGCCATACCTAATCCCCCTGCCATCGCGCCGCCGCCGATGATGGTACCCATCATATTTAAGGGGAAATTTTCCCGCGCCAAAACCGCATACAGCGGCATCACGCCCGCGTAAACAAAACCGGTTAAAGCCGCGACCACGTAAAACACGTTGATTTCTTTGGCAAAGAAATAGAGCGACACCGCAATGGCTTGGAAGAGCAGACCAAACACCAAAATGCGTTTGGCGCCAAAGCGGTCGCCCATTAATCCAAACACCACGCGCCCACCCATGCCGGCGAGGCCTTCGACACTGTAGATGGTAACCGCCGCAATCATCGGAATACCGCAGGCGACCGCGTAGCTGACCGTGTGGAAGATGGGACCGGAGTGCGTAGCGCAGCAAAAGAAATTGGTGAGCAGGAGAATGATGAACAGAGGGCTTTTGAGCGCCTCCCCCATCGTAAGTTGCGGTGCGGCAGCAGTCGCAGATGACATTTCCGACGGCATAGCGGCGCCTTCCGCGGGCGCTGCTTGCGCTTCCAGCGCCGGCGGGCGCTTAAACAAAAACGCAGCAGGAATCATAAGGATTGCAGCAAGGCCCGATAGGATCAGCATCGACGTGCGCCAATCATGTTCGGTTACCAGCCATGCCGCGAGCGGCGACATGGTGATCGGCGCAATGCCCATTCCGGCGGACACAAGCGATACCGCGAGGCTGCGATGTGTATCGAACCATCCAGTCACGGTTGCCATCACAGGCGCGAAAATCGCAGCAATCGCCCCGCCCACACACAGGCCGAAGACGATTTGGAATTGGAACAAAGACTGGGTTTGTGATGCGAGGGCCATGCTTAAGGCCATTAAGGCGGAACCCGTCACCACCACAGGCCGGGCACCGAATTTATCCGACAGATTGCCCCACAGCATGCTGGCAAACGCCATCGCCAAAAAGCCGAAGGTCATGGCTGTGGAAATGCCGGTCACCGACCAACCCGTGTCCGCCGCCATCGGCGTCAAAAAAACGGGCAGTGAAAACATGCAGCCGATCGCGACACAACCGATCAAGCCGCCAGCAGCCACGATCACCCAACGATATTTAGATTGTTCCATAAAGCCATCCTTATATAACTAGACGGTTATATAAAATTTATTGTCGAATGGCAAGTATGTTTTAAGCGGTACAAATACGCCAGCCCGCCGTGCTTAAGGCATAGATGGGCGCATAGCGTGCGTTGAAGCTTTCTTTGGTCCAAAGCTTCGCATTTTGATTATCGAGGATGTATTGGCTGGTGCCTGCAAACACACGCAAAACGCAGTGATATTCGCGGCTTTGTTTGTCGGTGCAAATGACCAGCTCCTGCTTCACCAAGGGAATGCCTGCTTGGCTGAGCTTATACATTTTATAAATCGAAAAATCTTCACAATCGCCGCCATGCGCCTTCACAAATTGCGGCGGCGTGTACCACACATTGCTTAAGCCATCGCGCATGTAGATGAAACCAGTATTCACTTGGCGGTTGATGGTATCGCACAAGGCTGCAACCGGCCCTGCCCCGGTGGATGCCGAAATCTTGATCGGCTGCGCCGATAACCATTTGGCCACGGGTGAGAATTTTTTAAACGCGGATAAATCGGAATTATAGTCGGGCATGGAAAAAGCCTCCTAAAATTTAAGGCTATTAAACGCCCAACCTCAAAAACATGCAATCAGCAGCCCTGTTGCATACAGGCATAGGCCAAAGACCGTGTGGCTGATTACGCTTCGGATACGCGCGGCCTTTGGATCCGGCGTTTTGGAGGCGAAGAAACCCATGCCGAACGCAGGCTGCATAATGCAAAACGGTGCCAAGACGCTTGTAATGCCAACAATCATGGCAGGCAGGAACGTCGGTGCTTGTAGCCAGCCGTTCCAAACATGAAGAAGAATACTGCCGAATGCGATACCTGTTGCGTAATGCACCAGCCAGCCGAGTATTTTTTCGTGCGGCACGGGTGCGGCTTTCGCAACGCTTTCATGCGCAAATTTGCCTTTGGGAAAATACCCCACCCAACGGCCCGCAAGCGCAAAACCTGTGAATGGTGTTTTAAAAATGCGTGGCTGAATAAAGATCAGATACAGATCAAAGATGACAGTCGCGATGGTGCCATACATCACAATCACGACAGGATTGATCTCATTATCGATCATCATTCCCACTCGATTGTTCCCGGGGGTTTGCTGGTGACGTCGTAGCACACGCGGTTGATGCCGCGGACTTCGTTGATGATTCTGGTCGCGACGCGCGCTAGGAAGGCGTGTTCGAAGGGGTAGCTTTCTGCCGTCATGCCGTCGGTTGAGGTGACGGCGCGGAG
>DATCRN010000184.1:0-6602 GCA_036568945.1 Alphaproteobacteria bacterium
CCTTTATAGCCGCGCTGATGCGCGATTTTCATGAGTATCGTGGCAAAATCGCGATCATCTTCGATGATTAGAACGACACGGTCTTGCATGGTAATGCCGTTGCGGTCATCGGCAACAAAAACACCCTCCGTTGTTTCAACGGCCTTAGGGAGCGGACTAGGAGCATTTACCGCACGTGTATTTATATGACGGCCATTTTCAGTGGTGCCGTCCTTAGGGGTTTCTTGTGGCAAGAAAAGCGTAAACGTGCTGCCTTTGCCTTTCGTGCTGCTGACATGAATTTCACCGCCCAACATATGAGCAAATTTTCGTGCAATGGTAAGGCCTAAGCCAGTACCGCCATAATGACGTTCGGTCGATCCGTCTTCTTGCTGGAAAGCCTCAAAAATATCCTTGAATTTTGATTCATCGATCCCGATCCCGGTATCCGTGACTGCAAAAGCGATCGCGCGGCGGCCGACGAGTGACGCGCGCTGCAATTCCACGCCGCTGTCCGGATAATGGATATCCAGTGTAACCGATCCTTTTTCGGTAAATTTAAAGGCGTTGGATAGTAAGTTCTTCAAAATTTGTTCGACGCGCTGCGCATCGGTATTAATAAATTCAGGTAAGTTTGGATCCATCCGAACCTGCAATGTCACATCGCGATCGCGCGCGATCGGATCAAATTGCGATTTCATGCGTCCTGCAATGTCTTGAACCAAAACATCCTCGGCCATAATGGTAAGCTTACCCGCTTCAACTTTGGAGAGATCCAGAATGTCATTGATGAGGTTTAAAAGTTCCAGACCGCCATTATGAATGACTTTGGCTTCTTCAACTTGCTCTTGTGTAAGATTGCCTTCTTCATTGCTGGCAAAACTGCGCGCGAGGATCAGCAAGCTATTGAGCGGTGTACGCAGCTCATGCGACATGTTGGCAAGGAACTCCGATTTATATCGGCTGGCGGTTTCGAGTTCTTGCGCCTTTTCTTCAATCAATTGCTTAGCGTCTTCAAGATCTTGTGACTGTCTGCGAATGCGGGCATTTTGCTCTTCAAGGGCATTGGATTTTTCTTCCAATTCCTCGTTGGATGCCTCGATTTCTTCGTTGGAGGCTTTGAGTTCCTCCTGTTGCATTTTAAGCTCTTCCTCACGTTTTTCGAGTTCCGTCGTGTATCGTGCCGCCTCCGCCACAGATCGCGCGCGGTTACGCTGATACATCCAAACAGCGACAGATAAGAGTAAATAGAATAAAAAAATGGATCCCATTGTCATGCGCATAGTCACAACACCTGTCACAGCCTCTTTCTCACGGCGCAGTGCCAGAAGATTACTCTCTTCTGTTTCTATGACGCGTACAACATTGCGAATTTCATCCATATATTGTTTACTGAGATTAGTATCGATAATATGCGACATGTCTGCGCTTTGGCGGCGGCGTTCAATCGTATCTGCCAAATAAGCCTGTAGATTTTTGAGCGATTCCTCTAATTCACTTAAGTTTCCTTGTTGGATCGGATTATCTGCTGTCAGGCGTTTAAGAATAGCGATTTGCTGCGCAATAGAATGCTGCTGCTGTAATGTGCGTGGGCCTGCATCGTAATTAGGGCCATCTTTCAATGCGCGATAATAAGGCTGCAGTAATTTTTGATCGCCGGTCAGCATGTAACCACGCTGCCCAATGACCATTTCTTTGACATTGCCGGATAATTGCTCAAGGTGCCCGATAACTTCGTAAGTATGGGTAACCCACTGAGCCGCTTCATCGCGTGTCCTTGCTTGCGCCAAGAAGAGCAGACTCGCCAACACTGTAAGGAGTGTTAAGGCAACAAGAGCGATGCCTGTTGCATTCTTAACGAAGAAAGACTCTTTCGCCGGAACCGACATTGCACCTAACGTTTCTTGGCAAGACGTGAGAACAACGAAGTATTAAAATAACAATTACTCTATTTCTTTCAATCAATGCTGAAAGAGCATACGAAGGTATGATGTCTGTATTTCATGACGCATGACTTTTGATGAATTATTAGCGTTTTAAGCTTAGGCCGCTCTGAGTATACAGAATGGTTCTATGCTTTTGAAAAGGAAGATTATGTCATACCAACAACAGATCTTTATTAATTTACCCGTCAAGGACTTGAATAAGTCCGTCGCATTCTTCACAGCGCTTGGTTACAAATTCAATCCGCAATTCACAGACGAAACCGCCACTTGCATGATCATCAGCGATACGATCTATGCGATGCTGCTCACGCATCCTAAATTTTCTGGATTTGCACCGCATCCAATTGCCGATGCGCACAAAACGACTGAAGTAATCATTGCATTGAATTGTTCCGACCGTGCTGCGGTCGATGCTTTGGTTGATAAGGCCATCGCAAACGGGGGCACAAAATATAAAGAGGCTGAGGATTTGGGGTTCATGTACAACCGTGCCTATCAGGATCTGGACGGTCATGTATGGGAAGTCTTCCACATGGATATGTCGCAATTTCCGCAACAATAACGTCCTGACAAGACCCATGATGCCACCTGCTAGCTTCATGGCCATCTTGGAACAAACCTTTGTGGTCCTAAAGGACGAGATTCTGCCGCGTCGCGCGGAATAAAAAAAATGCTGTTATTTTGCCCAAAATCGCACGAAAATGCCCACCCATGGGCACAATCCAATTCATCAATCACGCATCTTTTCTCCTCGATTATAAAGGCGTTCGCCTGATCTGCGATCCTTGGCTGGTCGGCTCGGCGTTCCAAGATGGTTGGGATCTACTGACGCCCGTTGAAAAACCTGTCGATTTTTCAACTATTACACATATTTGGTTTTCGCATGAGCACCCGGACCATTTTTCTGTGCCGTCGATCAAATCCATTCCGGCAGAAGTACGGCCCAATATCACCGTGCTCTTTCAAACAACCAAAGATAAGAAGGTCATCAATTTTTGTGCCAAGCAAGGTTTTAAAGTTCAGGAATTACCCCTTGGCAAAAATTTCAGCCTAACGCCGGAAATCACTCTTACCTGCGATAAAGAGGGAATCGAGGATAGTTGGCTCTTTATCGATACACCCGATTTCAAAATCCTCAATCTGAATGATTGCGTCGTTGATACAAAATATCGCATTCGCAAAGTCAATCAGGCGCTTAATGGACGCCACCCCGACATTTTATTCAGCCAGTTCGGTTACGCCAATAAAATTGGCGAAGAGGACGATATTGAGGAGCGCTTGGAAGAAAGCCGTCACCATACCGAGCGTTTGGCGCTTCAATGCGGTATCTTCCACCCCAAAATCATCGTGCCGTTTGCAAGCTACATTTACTTCTCCCGCACTGACAATTTTTATATGAATAGCGGTATGAATGATGTCGCAGGCGTCGAAAACTTCCTGCATCAATATACGCAGGCACGCCCTCTAGTATTAAAACCGCTGCAAATCATCGACATCGCACAAATATTGCAGGCCAAAGATATCGATAATAGAGATGCTGTCAGTTTTTATCACGCCGCTGCTAGTCGTATTGCGCCAAAACCTGTCACGTCCGGTGACATTACGATCCAAGTGCTGGAAAAAGCAGCAGAAGATTACAAGACGCGCCTTAAAAATTATCATTTGATTCAAAAGATTCTGCATACAATATTTCCGCATATTTTCCGCGATCGCATTGTGTTTCATGTGACTGATCTCGATCAATATTTTGCTTTCGATTGGTCGGAAAAATCGAGCCCGTGCGGGGCAGAAGACAGCCATATCCGCATTTCTGCCGAAACGCTCAAATTCTTATTCGATTTCGATTATGGCGTGGGCACGCTTAGTATTAATGGTCGGTACACCAACCACAATTTGCCGTCGCGCGTGTTCCGTTACAGTTTTATTTTCGGCAATTGGCGCAATAATGGGGAATTAATTCCACTTTCCTACCTAGCCGACCGTTTCGTAGAAAAGATTACCGGTGCACGCAAAATTTTCGAAGGTTAGTTTTTAAAGCGGATCGCGACTTGCACAAAAAAACTGGTCGCCCCTAAGACCTCGTAATTGCGCCCGGTATTTGCACAATAATCGCCAAGCGCTCTAAATTCGTGCGCGATATCGCAGAACTCATCAAAAATCACAATGTCGTTCGGCTTGATCGTGGCCCCTACCTCATCGAATACGGTCATTGTCGATGAATAAAGATCCGCATCCAGATGGATGATCTTCGGCATATTGGTTTCAAATAAATTTTGATTGACCGGCAGCGTATCTTGGAACCAGCCTTTAATGAACGCAACGCGATCATCGTGTAATTCCGGAATATTGCCGGCGACATTAAAGGTACCCTTGGGATTTTCCGGATCCCAATCTTCGGGCAAGCCTTCGAATGAATCAAACCCATAGAAGCGCGAATCCAAGTTGGCCACCATCTGCGACCAAAAGTGGATCGACCGTCCTTCATGCACGCCGAATTCGTAATACGCAATTGCGCGGTTGCGCATAAAATTTTCATACACATAGCGATACAAATCCGTGCGTTCTAAAAAGAACGGCGTCGCGGATGTTATGTATCGCTTAATCCATGTTTGGAAATCATGGGCTGCAAGTGAGCGTGCCGCGCGTGGAATGGGTAAGGCCGAATCAAGACGTAAGGCTGTACCCGCGCGAATAATTCCTAAGCGGACAGGCAATGGCATTTGCGACAATGTCTTTTTCAAAAGGGCGCGCATAACCCAAGGATATACGGGCTAAAGCACGGAATATCAACGAATTTATGGAACAAAAGCGGGGTTAAAAGCTTTGGTTGGTGTCTTAAAGGATCAAAATGGACGATATTGAAAAACCACGGCATCCCTATCGTACCTTGGCTGTGATTAGCGGCGTTTTTTTGGCCGCGATCGTTGGCCTTATGGCTTTTATCATGAGCAGCGACGCGCGGTTCAAAGCGATGCTCGAAAGTAAAGGATCCGATCGCGCTGGACGATCTCTTACCATCGGCAATTTGGATATTGATTGGGGCTGGCGCATGGCGCATGTGACTTTAAACGATATCCATTTGGCCAATGCCGAGGATCTTAAAGAACCCGACATGGTATCCATCAAGGCCGTCGATTTTGATATTGCGCTGTGGAAGCTTTTAATCGGCCGCACCGAAATGTCGCAATTGACCTTGCTGGAACCAAAACTCATCTTCGAAAAAACCGATGACGATACCAAGAATTGGGACTTGCCTGCACTATCAAGCGGTAATGCCGTCGCCGAATCCGTTGTGCCGGAAAATCGACATGATTTTCCCATCATCGGCCATCTACAGATCACTGATGGTACGGTCATCTATCGTGATCACACCAAAGATCTGAATTTGGATTTGCGCTTGAATGCTGCACAAGGCGGAGATGCGGGTAAGGAAGCAGGTTTTACTTTGACTGGTACCGGCACATTGTCGCAAAAAGAATTTAAGATCGATGCCAATGGCGGATCATTGTTTGCCTTGCAGGAAAAATCGAAACCTTTCCCGTTAAAGGCTGATATCACGATGGGTGCAACCCATGTCACGCTCGATGGCACATTTGAAGACCCGATTAAAATGGAAGGCGTTAATGCGGCTTTAAAACTTAAAGGCGCCAATTTGGCTGACCTGTTTTATCTCACCACCATCCCCTTCCCGATTACACCTGCATATGATGTAGACGGGCGTCTTAAAAAAAATGGCGATTTGTGGCTATTCCAAATCGACCAAGGCCGTGTAGGAACAAGTGATCTCGCCGGTGCTGGGTCGTATGATGTATCCGGTGAACGAGGATTCTTTAAAGCATCATTCCAATCAAACAATTTGAAGGTCAAAGACTTAGGCGGTTTCATTGGTTATGCGCCCGAAACCAAATCAGAATTGCCCAAGGATAAACTTTTTCCTGATATCCCTCTCAATGTTACGCGTCTGCGTGCATCCGATATGGACGTATCACTCAACGCTAAAAAACTTGAGGCGCCTGGCTTGCCGCTACAATCTATGAATGTGCGCTTCAACTTGGATAAAGGATTGCTGGTGGTCGATCCGCTCGAATTCGGCATTGCGGGCGGTACTGGAAAAGGCGACATCAGGGTCGATGCGCGCAGCGACATACCGAAAATGGATCTGGATCTTCAACTTCGCCGCATGGATATGCAAGACTTCTTCAATAACACCCGGTTCGAAGCGATGTCGGGAGGACGTTTTGGCGGTCGCGCGCAAATTACCGGTACGGGCAAATCTTTAGCGGATGTCCTTGCTACCAGCAATGGACGCCTGTCGCTTTTAATGGGCGGCGGCAATATCAGCTTGCTGATTATCGAAGCTTCAGGTCTGGATATTGCGCAGGCAGCCCCCCTGCTCTTGGATAAGGACAAAACCACACGCGTGCGCTGCGGCGTAGCTGACTTCACTGTCAGAAATGGTTTTCTTTATTCCGATCAATTCATCTTCGATACCGAAGACACGAAACTGGAAGGCGAAGCGCAAGTCGATTTGAAACAAGAATTAATTCAAGCTAAAGTCGAAGCACATCCCAAAGACTCCAGCCCTTTAACGGCGCGTACGCCTTTGACCTTGTCAGGCAAATTGCGCAAACCGCAGATTGGTGTCGATCCGGCGCAATTGGGATTGAAAGCGGGAAT
>DATCRN010000185.1:0-7991 GCA_036568945.1 Alphaproteobacteria bacterium
GTCCAGCACTGACTTATCATGAATATCGCCTAAGATATTGATTGGTATGGATGCCGCCAGGTCCTGGACCCACCATTTGCCATTCTTAAATCCGGGCCATGACGTGAGCTGCGACGGTGATTCAACCGACCTGATCGACCATGGTGCCAGCGGTTCACCCTGAGGTAACTGACCATCTTTATGCGGTGCTTGAAGGGCATTCAGAGTTATATCGATCGGGGCTTGGGCCAAAGATGCCTGCGCCACGCTTTTAGCTTTGGACTCACCATAATGTTGAATCCAGTTGTCACGCAGCCAATCCGGCAAGCGATCTAGGGCCGTGACCTCCTGCTCTAGCAACGATTGCTTCTCCCGCTGCACCGATCTAAGACACCCATTTATAAAGGATTTTTGGCGATCGAGCTTCAGTGACCCAGCAGCTGACACCGTTGTATTAAGGGCCGCATGATCGGGTACATCCATGTATAAAAGCTGTGCGATTCCGACTCTTAAGACGTTATGGAGAATTTGCGGTTTCGGATTGCGTTTTTGAGCCATGACCTGACGTAACGCTTCGTCAATTTGAGGCAAATGGCGGAAAACCGTTCCTGCGATCGCGTGAACCAGTCGCCGGTCGTTTTCCGGCAGCCTGGCCTTGCCCATGAATTGATCCAGCGCCTCGTCCAGGCTCTTGCCATGTTCGAACACGGCATTGACGGCCTGCGCCGCCGCAATTCTGGCCGGAACCCCGCTGTTTTCCTTGTGACTTAAAATCATCCGGCCGCCATCGCACGAAGGCGTTTTACCCGTTCCGTCATCGGCGGATGGGTGGAAAAAAGACCGTCAATGGCATGCGCATGAAGCGGGTTCACGATGAACATATGCGCCGTGGCCGGGTTTGCTTCTGCCCGACGGTTCAGACTCGTCTTTGACGCCGCCGATAATTTTTCGAGCGCGTCGGCAAGCCAGTTGGGGCGACCACAGATTTGTGCCCCACCTTCGTCAGCCTCATATTCACGCGCACGACTGATCGCGGTCTGGACAATCATGGCTGCCAAGGGGGCCAAAATCATAATCAACAATCCGGCGATGGGATTCCGGCGCCCATCAGGACCGGAGGCCCCGATGAACATGGCCATATTGGCCAACATACCGATGGCGCCTGCGAATGTGGCCGTGACGGTCATGGTGAGCGTATCGCGGTGTTTAACGTGCGCGAGTTCGTGGGCCATGACGCCTGCCACTTCCTCCATCGACAGGCGGCGCAGCAGGCCGGTGGTGGCAGCGACCGCGGCATTGGCCGGATTTCGGCCGGTGGCAAAGGCATTCGGCTGATCTTCATCGATGACGTACACCTTGGGATGCGGCAGGCCTGCATTGTCGGCCATTTGGCCCACGATAGCCGTCAGGCCCGGCGCATTAACATCCGTGGCAGGCTGTGCGCGGTAATAGCGCAGGACCATTTTGTCCGAATTCCAATAGGTAAACAGGTTCATGGCCAAGGCAATGCCGAAAGCAATCATGATGCCGCCGGAACCGCCCACCATGTAGCCGATGCCCATAAACAAAGCGGTCATCGCCGCCATCAGCAATGTGGTTTTAAAGAAGCCGTCCATTTCTTCTATCTCTTGTCTTCGACCTTGTGAGCGTGGTCGATAATGAGGGTATAGATGGCGCGCAAGAGGTCCCCATCAAGACCCGCCGCATTGGCGCGCGCTGCCACGCGGTTTTTGACCTCGTCGACACGAGCCGTTTGAACAATGGCAAGGCCTTCGCGTTTCTTGATATCGGCCACTTCGCCCACCACGGCAAAACGTTCGACCAAAAGATCGACAATCTGGTCGTCGATCGCATCAATGCGCATACGCTGATTTTTTAAAATTTCCATGCTCTCAAAGATATAGAGCACTTACCCACACGTACAGGGGTTATTTCAGATCCAATTCCAACACAACAGGGACATGGTCGCTGGTCTGGACCCAGTCACGAGCTTCCTTATGAATCTCGTAGCCTTTAAGGTGCTTTTTCAAGGGTTCGGTCACCCAAATATGGTCCAAACGACGACCGCGGTTGGAGGCTTTCCAATCCTTGTTACGGTACGACCACCAGGAATAGAGTTTTTGATCTTCCGGGACGAAATGACGGATTCCGTCGATCCAGTTGAGTGAGTGTTGCATCTCGGTCAATTTTTCGACTTCAATCGGCGTGTGGGAGACGACATCGAGCAGTTGCTTATGCGACCAGACATCATGCTCTAGCGGCGCAATGTTGAGATCACCCAGAACGATCATCGGGTCCGTATGCGCGTACTTTTTATTAAACCAGTTGCTCATTTCGTCAACAAAATCCAATTTGTGTGCAAATTTTTCATTCGCTTTAACATCAGGGATATCGCCGCCTGCAGGGACGTACAGGTTGTGAATTTGCAGCGGTTTTTTCAAATTTTTGATCTGTACTTCAACACCTGCATGACGGCAGTCGGCTTTCCCGACGCGGTCCCATTTATCGACGGCATGAAATGGTGTTTTGGACAGGATCGCGACACCGTTATAGGCCTTCATACCGTGGATATGGGCATGCGCGAAACCGGCTTCAGCGAATGTTTTTAAGGGAAATAATTCATCCGGCGATTTGGTTTCCTGAAGGCAAACGATATCGGGCTTGAGCGCCTTAATCGCCTGCACGACCAACCCCTGACGCAAGCGTACCGAATTAATATTCCAAGTCAGAATGCGCATTTTTTAAGATGTAGGCAGCTGCATGTTTTCAGGTAGGCCCAATTCGCGCATCATCTTGCGCGTCTCTTCCGCCAGTGTATCGTCCGCCATCGTGCGTGCAGTGTTGAGTGCCGCCTTCACCAAATCCTCGAGCATGCTTGGATCGGACGGATCCATCGCTTCCGGTTTGATTTTCACATCTTGGATTTGGCCTTTGCAGGTCATGGTGATTTCAACGAGGCCATTGCCCGCAGTACCTGTCACCAGATATTGCCCCGCACGCTCTTGCAGCTCCGCCATTTTTTTCTGCATGGTTTGCGCCTGCTGCATGATCTTCATAAAATTCATTTTTATAGTCCTTATTTTTTATCTTCGATGATGCGATGTAATTCGGCGCCGGCAAATGTCTCTATCACAGCTTTGACATCGGGGCTATTCAGCACTTCTTCGCGTAAGGCTGCTTTGAGCGCACCACGCGCTTGTGCGATCGTGGGCATGCCTTCGGCGGAGGATACGGAAATCATCCAGCGACTACCCGTCCAGTCTGTCAAACACTTGCCTAGTTTTTGAGCCATGTTGGCCGGCGCATGTTGATCGGGACGGAACTCTAGACGACCAATTTCAAAATGGACCAAATGGGCATGGTTGATGAGTTGACTTGCCAGCAACATCTCACCCTGGTCTTCGCATAGAGTAATCAACGCTTCAAAATTCTGCGGATTTGGAATGACATTCAGGTCCTGGGCAGGTTGTGCCTGGGCCTGCATCACCATACCGCCACCGCCCGCCACCGCCTTCAAGAGAACCGGTGCCGGGCCTTCAAGCTGGGGGCTGTGTACGCTCGTACTAGACGACCTCTCAGCACTCCCTGCGCCACGTACGGTGGTACCATCCTGCAAATCACGGATGAGTCTGGCCGGATCCGGCAGATCGGCGGCGTAAATCAAGCGCATAACGGCCATTTCGGTCGCCGCCTTCGCATCGGGCGAAATTTGCGCGTCTTTAAGCCCTTTCAAGAGCAACGACCAAGCACGCTGCAAGGCCGGCATCGGCAGATCACGCGCCAACTGCTTAGCGCGTTCACCTTCGGCGTGCGGCAAGGCTGTATGCTTAATGGCTTCATCCCGTACGTCGAGGGCCTTCAGGAGGGTGATGTCGTGGGCAACCTCCATCAAATCCTGTAAGGACACGATAGGATCGGCACCTGCCTGGTGCAGACGCTCTAAAAGCGCCAAGGCCTCAGCCACATGACCGGACATAGCGCTTGCGAACAAGGATAGCGTCAAAGACCGGTCAGATAGACCCAACATACGCGTCACGTCCTCAGCGCGGACCTCCCCAGACCCTAAGGCAATGGCCTGATCCAACAGGCTTAAGCCATCACGGACCGATCCATCGGCGGCGCGGGCGATGGATTCTATGCCGGCGGCTTCGCACGCCACATTTTCCTTGGCGCAGATGGATGTGAAATAGGTGGTTAAAACATCGGCATCGACACGGCGCAAATCAAAGCGCTGGCAGCGTGATAGCACCGTGACCGGCACTTTGCGGATTTCAGTCGTGGCAAAGATAAATTTAACGTGGGATGGCGGCTCCTCAAGGGTTTTGAGGAGCGCATTGAAGGCCGCTTTGGAAAGCATATGCACTTCGTCGATGATATAGACTTTGTAACGGGCGGAGACCGGCGCATAGCGCACGCCATCCAAAATCTCGCGGATATCGTCGACGCCGGTACGGGATGCGGCGTCCATTTCCATGACGTCCGGATGGCGGTCTTCCGCAATTGCGCGGCAAATCTCGCAATCATCTGTGGGGCCTGTGGTGGGGCCTGATTTGCCATCGGGGCCCGTATAATTCAAGGCGCGCGCAATAATCCGCGCCGTTGTGGTTTTACCGACACCGCGCACGCCGGTCAGCATGAAGGCATGTGCGATACGGCCGGAGTCTATGGCGTTTTTAAGCGTACGCACCAATGCGTCCTGGCCGATCAATTCGTCAAAATTGCGCGGGCGGTATTTCCGGGCAAGAACCCGGTATGGTGTCGATTCGGCTGAAGTCATACCCTTATGTCTAAAGATATTGTGAGGCCCAAGCAACCGAAACGGGACACAAGTCCAGAAGATTAATGATCCATTTGGTAAGTTTTAAAATTGACCCTGTTTGGTCTTATGGGTAGACATAACGCCCTACTAAAAAAGCATCCTCGTTATGAATCGCATAGTGCTGCCATCGGAGAAATTGTCCCCCACCCATTCGTTCCTAAAAGGACAAATGGGCATCGATACGCGCACCCAAGGTTGGTTCGTATTTGATTCCATCGAAACGATCCCGATCGAAGCCTTCGATACGCATTACGACATCATTCGCGGCGTTTTGCTGGATGCCGAAAAACCTACGGCTACCTATCTGATTGGTCAGTTCCCACGCGACCTTCGCTATCTAAAGCCGCTTGAGCCACTTGAGATGCATAAGACACTCGAGCGTGCCTATGCGCTGCTCAATCAAAAACCGAAACTGCGTACAGGCCGCCCGGGCATGATGGGCATTTTGGATAATTGCAAACGCATCAGCGAAAAAATCAAAAATAATGCGCCGGAAGATATTGCAAATGCGATTGCCGAAATCAGCGGTTACATGCGCCGCATGGATGCGCTGAACGATAATTACAACAAACTGCTCATAAGCTTAAGTTACCGCTTGGGCCATTGGATCGAAATTGCCTACGGCAAACGGGCCAAAGAAACGGTGGATGAGATTTACGCCGCGCTTAATCCGCCGATCTTTAAAAAGAAAGTCTATGACGGCACGGCAAATGAAGAGCATGTCCGAAAGCCAAAAAAGCTGGTTTTTCCCTATACTGAAAAACAATTGCTCAAAAATAAAAAGAAAGCCGCCGCGAAGGTAGACGCAAAGGCGGCACTTGATCCGCGCTTAGGTGATGCGCACCATATCAACATTGCTGATCTTGATTGGCTATTAAAGAATATTACGAGTGATGATGACCGTGAAAAACTGACCATCGCGCGCGATAGCTTGAATCGTCTACAACTAATCGCATACGGCGTTTCACTGATCGATGCGAAGTCACGACCGTCTTTAAACGATCTTGCGACAGCGCTTAATATCAACAGCGATTTGCTTACAACACGACAAGCTGAAGCCCTTAAAATCATCAGCGATGCAGGGGCAGCTTTCTTTGCGCGTACTTATTTACCCAAGTCCAAAAAAGAGGTCCCGCCCCCGGCCCCTAAAATCGCGGCTGCGCCAAAGCCTCGGCACAGCAGTCTGACCAAGGCGCTTAAAGTTCCCAAAGCTCCGCGTGCGCCTAAGGGTAAAATCAGACCCGAAAAGATTTTTTTCAATGTCACCGGCACGGAAGATTTTGGCTGGTTCATTGTTGAAACCGATAAAAACAAGGGCAAAAGAAAACATCGTATTAAGGATAAGGATGTTTATCTGTCGCCCAACGCTGTGAAATTGTTGCGCCATTTATATCAAAAAGACGCGTTTATAAAAGCATCGGACATTATTCCTGCGGTATTGGATACGCCCCATCTTCTTACCATGGCCATGGACAATTTGAACAACGTGATGGAGCAATTATCATTCAAGAATGGTGAAGCGCCGTTCGTTTTTGTAAGAAATTATTTTGGACGCGCAGGCGGATACCGATTCTTCAAACAAGGCGATGAACGAGATTTAACGCCTGATACGCCGCCTAAGAAAGAATTTACACCAACAAAAATCGAAGATTTTGGATATTTCAAAATCGAAACGGATGAAACCCTTCCAGCGAGTGGTTCTAATCACCGTATTGAAGGGACATCCTATTATTTACCGATCGCTGCTTACAAACTTTTGCTGGATCTATATAAACGCGACCGTTTTGCGACAACGAAAGAAATAGGATCCAGCATTTATCCAGGCAACAAAGATTATAAAGGCGCCATTAGTAAATCTTACATTGTCTTAAACCGTATCTTGGGCCAAGTGCTTCAAAGCCGCAAAGATATCGAATATCCGTTGGCGAGCATTTACAACGTTGGTCTTCGTTTTTACAAACTCGGCGAGCCGCGTGCAAATACATCCGCAGTACCGAGCGACAGTGTGATCAAAAAGGAACGGAAATTTTTGTTCGATGTTTATCCGGTGCGTGATATTTTCGAACTTGCGGCAAAAACATTAGATGAACAACAATTCCAAACCGCATCGGCCTTATTTCTACGCCGCATTGATTTACGCGAAAATTTCCGCAGCCAAGCCATTCATCTCCAGATCGATACACCAAGCGTGCGCGAGATTGCGCATCAGGCAAAACAAAAATTGCTGGATGTGGCAGATGAAAATTTGCAGCCGTTTATTGCGCGTTGGAAAATTCTGGCACCGCGGCCAAAAATTTAAAAAGTAATAGGAAGCCGGACAACAACCCGATCAATCGTTACGGCTGCTTCCTTTCGGATCTGACCGGATTGGCGACCGAATACGTCTGCCGCCGACTTCCCGGGGCTGATTTAAGTCATCTCAAGATCAAAAGCAATATTAAGACCTGCGCGACAGCGTAAGACCGCGCAAAGCATTGCTCAAACGCTGCCCCATGGAGGGACGCGCCGGCATATCGTTCGCATAAATGTCCGTCGGATCATAAATATCCATAGCAAAGTCTGCATCCGCCAGGGGGGCTTTGCCTGCTTCGGCATATGACTGCATAAGACCCTGAATTTTTTCGCGTTCCATTTGCATTTCGCTTGGCCCACCTTCAACAGCGGCCATCAAAGGCAGTTCGAAAAATTCATGTTCCATCGGTTCGATGACGCTTACGACTGTTGGTCTTTGCGCAGAAAAAATCGCGCGTAGGTCATTCAAAGTCCACAATTTCATCTAAAAACACCCTGCTCTGCTTTTTAATTTTTAGTGCCTTAAACCATACCGATCATTTATTATTATGTCAAATAAATGCAGGTTGCGTTTAGACTCGAAAAACATTAAGAAAAGGGCCTGAATTAGTCACGCTGCGGCGCATAAAGCTTGCTTTTGCGCCATTTAAGCAAAGCCGTTGTAGCTCAGGGGTAGAGCAACGCATTCGTAATGCGTGGGTCGGGGGTTCAATTCCCTTCAACGGCACCATCTTTTACTTCAAAAAACTTTCACTTCAAAAAAACTCCCTCTGCCGCTAACAGTGCGCGTTTTTCTGCAACGCCGTCACTGCCATACCCGCCAATGCCATTTGCAGAAATCACGCGATGACACGGCACGATTAAACCCAAATGATTTTTACGGCATGCCGTTCCTACAGCA
>DATCRN010000186.1:0-3747 GCA_036568945.1 Alphaproteobacteria bacterium
CATCAAGACGGTTCAAGAACTCAGGGCGGAAGCGCGCGCGGACCTGCTCCATGACACCTTCACGCGCTTGATCGACATCAGCGCCCTCCGGCAATTCGACCAGCAAGTTCGCCCCTATGTTCGATGTCAGGATGAGCAACGTATTGGTAAAATCGACCGTGCGACCCTGCCCATCCGTCAAACGTCCATCATCTAAAACTTGGAGGAGAACATTGAACACGTCTGGATGCGCCTTTTCGACTTCATCAAACAAGATCACTTGATATGGTCTGCGGCGCACAGCCTCGGTGAGCGCTCCGCCTTCGTCATAACCGACATACCCTGGAGGCGCGCCGATCAAACGGGCGACCGCGTGCTTCTCCATATATTCCGACATGTCGATGCGGATCATAGCTGTATCATCATCAAACAAAAATTCTGCCAATGCCTTGGTGAGCTCTGTTTTACCGACTCCCGTAGGACCTAAGAACATAAACGATCCGATTGGACGGTTTGGATCTTGGAGGCCTGCACGTGCGCGGCGTACGGCGTTGGAAACGGCGGTAATCGCCTGTTCCTGCCCTACCACACGTTTGGCTAGGCTGGCCTCGAGTGACAATAATTTATCTTTTTCACCTTCCAGCATTTTGGATACCGGAATACCCGTCCATTTACTGATGACTTCAGCGATGTCTTCTTCGCGCACTTCTTCATTGATCATCGATTGTTTGGCGGCACCTTCCGTCGCCTTTAAACGTTTTTCGAGATCGGGAATAACACTGTAAGAAATCTCACCGGCCTTGGCCCAATCACCATTGCGCTGCGCCTGCTCCAATGCGATACGCGCTTTATCAAGCGCTTCGGTCAACTTTTGCGCAGCCCCAAGCTTGTCCTTTTCGGCTTTCCAAGCCGATGTTAAATCTGCCGATTGTTTTTCAAGCGTTTTTAGCTCTTTTTCGAGCGTCTCAAGGCGATCTTTGGAGGCTTCATCTTTTTCCTTTGACAATGCCGCTTGTTCGATTTTCAGCTGCATGATGCGCCGGTCGAGTTCATCGAGCTCTTCTGGTTTGGAATCCACTTCCATGCGCAAGCGTGCGGACGCTTCATCGACCAAATCGATCGCTTTATCCGGCAAGAAGCGATTGGTGATATAGCGGTGCGATAATTGTGCTGCTGCAACCAATGCAGAGTCCGTAATCCGCACACCATGGTGTAATTCATATTTTTCTTTAAGACCGCGCAAAATCGAGATCGTATCGGCAACGGTCGGTTCTTCGACAAACACAGGTTGGAAACGACGCGCAAGCGCAGCATCCTTTTCGATATGTTTGCGGTATTCCTCTAAGGTCGTAGCGCCCACCATATGCAGCTCGCCGCGCGATAGCGCAGGCTTTAGCATATTGCCGGCATCCATCGACCCTTCGGCTTTACCAGCGCCGACGATCGTGTGCATTTCATCCAAGAATAAAATGATTTCACCGGCCGCTTCACGGATTTCATCCATGATTGCTTTTAAACGCTCTTCAAATTCGCCACGATATTTTGCGCCGGCAAGCAGCGCGCCCAAATCCAGCGCCAACAAACGCTTATTCTTCAAACTTTCCGGCACGTCACCATTGACGATCCGTAGCGCAAGACCTTCAGCAATTGCCGTTTTACCAACGCCAGGCTCGCCGATCAAAACCGGATTGTTTTTTGTACGGCGCGAAAGCACTTGGATCGTGCGGCGAATTTCTTCATCCCGTCCGATCACCGGATCGAGTTTGCCCGAGCGCGCGACTTCCGTCAGATCGCGCGCATATTTCTTTAAACTCTCGAATTGGCTTTCGGCCTCTGCCGTGTCGGCAGTACGGCCCTTGCGGCGTTCGTTCACAGCCGCATTCAATCCTTTATCGGTAACACCGTTATCAATCAGGATGCCCGCAACATCAGCGGCGCGTGCCAGAAGCATTGCTTGCAACAAACGTTCGGTCGTGACGAACTTATCACCTGATTTTTCAGCAAGGATCTGCGCGGAGTCTAAAATTTTGTTGAGGTCATTGGTCAGACGAAGACCAGCACCGCCACCAGTGACTTGTGGAAATTTTGCGATCGCTTTATCAAGCGCAGCCACCAAACGATCCGGCGCGCCTCCGGATGCAAGCACCAAATTTTCAACAATCGAGTCCTCATCATCCAACATGACGCGTAGGAGATGTTCGGGTTCTAGCGATTGATGATCTTTACGAGTGGCGAGCGTTTGCGCTTGCTGAAGATAGCCGCGCACCTTTTCCGTCATTTTCTCGAAGTCCATAAGGCCCTTCTTTCTATCTAACCTATTGATCTTAATATAAGCATCGTTTCGAAATGATAAACCGCCTATGGAAAGCGCGATTTAGATTATTATATAGGAATTAAATCATAAAATCGAGCCTTAAAGCCAAAATTTGCGCTTTATTCTGCGGGTAGCTAGCTTTCTTGCAAATGAAACGGAGACTTCATGTCTGAAAAGATGAGCTTAAAAGATTTTTGGAATGGCCGCACGATCAGTGATACGCAGCGCGCGCATTTCCCGGGCAAATATAATTCCCAAGTCGCTTGGGCACGCCGATCCATGATGATCTTGTGCGGTATGAGTCTTGCTGCCTGTTTTTATGTGACTGTGGCGGGGACGGTAAACACACTCAACCCGGTACCCGAAGCTGTCATACCAGACACACCGAAACCGTAAACAAAAACCCCGGTAATAACACCGGGGTTTTTGTTTGTGAGCTTTTTAAGCTTATGCACTTTCGAGCGCTTTTTCGTCTGTGCCTGCTTTAAACAAACTGGACGGCAGACCCAGATCATCGTCGCGGTTCGGGCGTTGTTGTTGTCCCTGCCCTTGCTGCACCACGTTTAATTTTTGGACTGTACCTTCGGCACCCTCAACCATTTCAGCACCCTCTTCGCCTTCGATCACTTGATCGGAATTGTTCGCTTGCGGCGTCCAATTGCCCATTTGCTCAGCGAAGGTGTTGATGATGCGCTGATAATGTTCGGCATGTTGAAGATAGCTTTCTGCCATCACATGATCGCCGGTCGATGCGGCATCCTTGGCCAGTGCCAAATATTTTTCATGCACTTGCCATGCCGTGCCGCGAATGCGCACATCAGGGCCGTTTGAATCGAACACTTGCATGCGCGGCGGCACGTTTGAACCGCGGCGAGGCCCGCCACCATTGTTGCGGCCTTTGTTCATGCGTCTAGAATTATGTCTCATGTTTGGTTCCCAATATTTTCGTTTTGGTCATCCCGGCGGATACACACAATGTTATCCACAAGGTCCAGGGTACGGTGTTCGTTGCCCTTTGCAACAAAATCTCGCCCTAATCGTTAATTTCCGCGGCCAATCCCAAAACAATCCCCCAACACCCTTTAGGGTGCATCACACACATCACATCGCGGAATGACGGGACGATACCCGTGTCGTTCAAACGAACAAGTGGGAAAAACAGAATCTTTTTGCTTGGCGATTTTTAGGAAACAACCACGACTCGTGGATGGCCACCTAAATCATCAATCACATCACGGACGTGCAAGCCGCAGGATTCCGCCAATTTTTTAATGTCACCCTTTTGGTCAAAACCAATTTCAAAAAACGCGAGACCATCGGTCGATAATAGATTTCGAATCTGTGGAAAAATTTTGCGGTAGGCATCCAACCCATCCGTACCGCCATCCAAGGCCAAAAGAGGGTCATAGAGTCGGACATCATCCGCTAACCCCGCAATGTCGCCTGTGCGTATA
>DATCRN010000187.1:0-4874 GCA_036568945.1 Alphaproteobacteria bacterium
CCGCCAAATCGCGCAAAGTGTCTACAAAACCGCGCGGCCATGAAACGGCTTTGGCATATTCCTCGACATCAACAACATCAAGCGCATCCATTTCATCGAGCAAACATTGCGCTTGCTCGGCCTGAATTTTTTTGTTCACCAAATATAAGATCGGCTGATACGCCTCACGCCGCAAATATTCATCCAAGACCGTGCCTTGGCGTTGTAAATTGCTGCGCTCTTCAATAATGTAACATGTGCCGCCCTTACGGATACGACCGAAACGTTGGCGGAAACGGCCAGGATTCTCCGGCAAACCATCGATGACAATGGTTTTGACGTTGGCGAAATCGACACCGACATCAAGCGTCGGGGTTGCAATTAAGCCTTTGACTTTGCCTTCACGGAATTCTTGCTCAAGGTCTTGACGATACGTCTTATCAAAACCACCCATGTGCGCTGCCAAACGGAATTTGCTGCCAAGTTTACGCAAATACGCATTGCCGTCATCGGTCAATTCATTGGCTTTGACGCGCGAGGCTGCGAAAGTCAGCATGCCGCCGCTTTCTTCTTGTGCGGCCAAATTGTTGACCAACAGACGCATGGCGGTATTGCGGCGCTTATCTGGTGTGCGGATTAAATAGACGCTGCGTTCGTATTGAGGCGATGTATCAAATTCCGGTCCGATGACCCAAGCGTCTTTGCCCGTCAGGGACATTGCGAATTCGCGCGGTTCCGGCAATGTGGCGGTAGCCATGATGATTTGATCGTGGAACCCTTCGCGGTAATGAGGGTTAAGCACGGCCTGTGCAAACGCCACCCGTTTAAGCAAATAGCTCATATAGCTGCCGAACACGCCGTCATAAATATGCGCTTCGTCCAATGTTTTAAGGGCTAAACCGCGCAAGAAGCCCTGCACCGCTTCGGAGCGCAAATTGCCCATCAGCCACGCATGCACGACATCCGGCGTCATCAGCGCCACTTTGGCATGTTTTAAAATCGCTTCGCGATCTGCAACCGGCACGCTGCCGTCAATGACAGCCAAATGGCTTGGATCGAATTTGGCGGCCTCAAAGATTTTCTTCCAAGATTGGTGCTGATCGTTATTCAGTGCCAATGTTGGGTAAAATACCAAAGCGCGGTGTCCCGCTTCAGGATGGCTCAAAATTTTATGGATGGATGCAAGCTGGAAAATCAGGCTTTTGCCGGATGCGGTTGCCGTCGAGACGACCGCATTACTAAAACCTTCATCGACAGCCTCTAAGGCTTCCGCTTGGTGACGCCATACCAGACCATCGGGAATACCGAGCGCTTCCAAAATCTCTTTATAAATCGGGGCGCTAAACCCTTTAGGAAGCGGCACACGCGTTTCTTTGCGCGCAGGTAGAATGGCTTGGCCTACGATGTCGTAATCGTTGGTTTGTGCCCAGGTAAGAAGATTGAACTGATCCATAGAAACGCGATTTTCCCCAAAACTGGGCAAAACCTAGCAAAGCCAGGAAAACGGCGTCAAATTTTGGCTGTTGTGCAGTGCCCGAAGTTGGGAAAAACTCTATTTCGCAGGCATTAGAACCATAACGGCCTGACGGCCTTCGGATGTAATGTCTTGCTCGACCTTGGCCACATCAGCAAGCTCTGCTTTGGCGCGGCGCATAACACCCAAGGACAAATCCAAATGCGCTTGCTCGCGACCGCGGAAACGAAGCGTGAATTTTACCTTATCGCCATCGTCGAGGAATTTGCGCGCTTGTTTGATTTTGATCTCGTAATCGTGATCGCCGATCGTCGGACGCAGCTTAAGTTCTTTAATATCGATGACTTTTTGCTTTTTGCGCGCTTCGGCTGCTTTCTTTTGCATCTCGTACTTGTACTTGCCGTAGTCGAGAATTTTGCAAACAGGCGGCGTCGCGTTAGGAGAAATTTCAACCAAATCAAGGCCCGCTTCTTGCGCCAATTTAATTGCTTCGAACGGGGACATGACACCCAGCATTTCACCTGCTTCATCAACCACGCGGATTTCGCGTGCACGGATTTGATCATTGATACGCGGGCCGTCTTCGTTGATGGGGGGCCGGCGTGGGGCGATAGGTGGTCTGGGAATAATAAGCTCCTGTTACTTGTTAAAACGCAACTTCCCTTATTAATAAGGCGCTTTTGCCTCAGAGGCAAGGTTTTCCATGGCTTGAGCCAGGCTTTGCATGTCCTGCTCTTGGCTGCCTAAACGGCGGATCGCCACGGTTTGCTCAGCGGCTTCACGGGCGCCGACGACAAACATGACGGGCACTTTGGCAACCGAATGCTCGCGGACCTTGTAGTTAATCTTCTCGTTGCGGATATCCAGCTCTACACGCATGCCTCGGGCCTTCAAATCCTCATAGATCTTTTGCGCATAGGCATCAGCTTCGGATGTGATGGTTGCCACGACGCATTGTGTAGGCGCAAGCCATAGCGGCAATTTGCCTGCATAGTTTTCAATCAGAATACCGATAAAGCGTTCGATCGATCCTAAGATCGCGCGATGGAGCATGACCGGACGCTCGCGCACGCCGGACTCCGCAACATACGACGCATCCAAACGTTCCGGCAGGTTGAAGTCGATCTGCAGCGTACCGCAGCCCCATTCGCGGCCGATGGCATCTTTGATGATAAAGGCCAGTTTGGGGCCGTAAAACGCGCCATCCCCTGGTGAAATCGTATACGGAATGCCCATGTCTTTAAGCGCCTTTTCAAGACCGGCTTCAGCTTTATCCCACAATTCGTCGGATCCAATGCGTTTTTCCGGACGCGTCTCAAGCTTCACCATGTAGTCATCGAAGCCCAAATCCTTATAAATCGCTTTGGTCAGTTCGCAGAATGCGATGGATTCCGATTGGATTTGATCTTCACGGCAGAAGATGTGCGCATCATCTTGCGTAAATTGACGCACGCGCATCAGGCCATGCAAAGCACCATGCGCTTCATTACGGTGGCAGCAACCGAATTCCGCGATACGCAGGGGCAGATCGCGATATGATTTGATACCTTGCTTGAAAATCTGCACATGTGCTGGGCAATTCATGGGTTTGAGCGCCATGAAATTTTTCGGTTCTTCCTTGAAAACTTTGCCCCCTTCTTCGGTATTGGGCACAACATCCGGCACAACGAACATGTTTTCGCGGTATTTGCCCCAGTGGCCCGATGCTTCCCAGAAACGAGAATCCATCAGCTGTGGCGTTTTAACTTCCTGGTATCCAGCCGCATTCAAACGACTGCGCATATAAGCCTCTAACGCAATCCAAATCGCATAGCCCTTCGCATGCCAAAAGACCGATCCTTGTGCTTCATCCTGCAAATGGAACAGGTCCATTGCAGCACCCAATTTGCGGTGATCGCGTTTTTCAGCTTCTTCAAGCTGCGTTAGATAATCCTGTAATTCTTTTTCATTACGCCATGCGGTGCCATAGATGCGCGTAAGCATCGCGCGATTGGAATCACCGCGCCAGTAAGCGCCTGCGACCTTCATCAGCTTGAACGCTGTGCCCACTTGCGCGGTGGATGGCATGTGGGGGCCACGGCATAAATCAAACCAAT
This sequence comes from Alphaproteobacteria bacterium, assembly GCA_036568945.1. GTDB lineage: Bacteria > Pseudomonadota > Alphaproteobacteria > Micavibrionales > UBA1664 > UBA6145. The sequence goes on from DATCRN010000187.1 coordinate 3,550, forward strand.
CACCTTGGCGATAGATTTTGATTTGCTCCGTTTCCGGCAAATCCTGAATCAACTCGACTTTGTAGTTTTCGCCTTTATCTTTGAAGAGTTTAATTGCGTCATTGCGATCCCAGACTTCGCGTGTGAAAGGTTGACCTTTAGCTACGATTTCTTTCATCTTTTTTTCGATTTTTTCGAAATCTTCAGTCGTAAAAGGCTCGTTCCTCGCAAAATCGTAATAAAAACCGTTTTCGATTGTGGGACCAATAGTGACTTGCGTGCCGGGGAATAATTCTTGAACGGCTTCAGCAAGCACATGCGCCGCATCATGACGAATAAGTTCCAGCGCCGCGTCATCCTCACGACGAATGATCGCGATCTTGGCGTCTTTGGTGATGGGCAACGACAAATCAGATACTTGTCCGTCGATTTTAATGGCCACTGAGGCCTTTGCCAAAGACTTGGCAATGCTCTCTGCCACCTGCATGCCTGTCGTGCCTGCAGCATAGGTGCGCGTGGCACCATCGGGCAGGGTCAGGGTGATCTGGTCGTTGTTTTGGGCAGCAGCAATGGCAGTCATCGTAAAAATCCTAGGTTAACCCAGGAGTTTTACCGCTCCCGCATGGCAGAATCCAGCGTTTTGATGAAGGGTTTGAGCATATATTGCATGACCGTACGCTTACCCGTCAAAACGTCTACGGTCGCCACCATCCCAGGGATAATCGGCAGTTCCTGACCGCTATGGATCAAGGTGCTTTTATCGGTGCGGACTTTGACGCGGTAGAAACTGTTGCCTTTATCGTCGGTGATCGTATCCGCCGAAATGTCGGTGACTTCGCCCGGCAGGCCGCCATAAATGGCAAAATCATAGGCGGTGAATTTCACCATTGCCTTTTGACCTGGGTAAATAAACGCGATATCAGAGGGTCTGATGCGTGCTTCGACCAGGAGTTGGTCATCCGCCGGCACAACCTCGACAACATCATCACCGGGCTTCACAACGCCGCCTACGGTATTGATCCGGAGGTCCTTAACGATACCATCTACTGGCGACCGGATTTCGGTCCGGTCGGCACGATCTTCAAGCCCGCTTAAGGTCCCGCCAACGGTTTGCGATTCAATCTGTGTTTGTGCCAACTCCGCCTGGGCATTGGCGCGGAATTGCGTGGTCGCATCGGATAAACGCGCTTGCGCTTCTTCCACCGCTGCGCGGGCGCGCGGCAAAGCCGCACGCAGACCGTTCAAGTCGGTACGCTGTTCCGCCATTTGACGATCCAATTGCAACAAATCGCGTTTCGGTGCCGATCCACGATCAACCAGCGGACGGATCATATCAATCTCATCCT
>DATCRN010000188.1:0-4561 GCA_036568945.1 Alphaproteobacteria bacterium
CGCATGCGCGATGGATGTCGCTTTATGATAGGCCTTTTTGGCCTCGGGTTTATCGAAGAGATAGCCTTCCAGATACAACATGCCGGAATTTTTGACGGTCTCTTCATCAACATCCGCTTCGCTGAATTCCACGGATGCGCCTAGGTATGTGTTCATAGAGCGCTGCGCATCAGGGGTCACGATAATCATGGATCGTGCGGTTTCTGCACCGCCAATAAGGCGCGGCACATCAAAATGAATGCCGACAGCGCGCATATCGTGTTCGAAAATATCACCGAGCTGGTCCTTGGCCACTTTGCCAAGATAAGCGCCGCGACCGCCGAAGGATGCGAAACCTGCCATCGTGTTGGCGGCCGATCCACCGGAGACTTCGGTCGCGGGACCAATCGCATCATAGAGCAACTTAGCGCGATCCGTTTCGATCAGGTTCATCGCGCCTTTGATGATGCCGTGTTTTTCCAGGAAAGCGTCATCGCCACGCGCAATCACATCCACAATCGCATTGCCAAGGCCGGTTACTTCAAAAGTCTTCGTCATTTACAGTTCATGCTCTATTTGTTTTCGGAAATCGCTATGGTATAGACCCAGAATGCCCACGAAAAGACCAAAATCAGCGCCAAAGACCGACCCGCGTCGCACCGTTGTGACCGCGGCCATAAAGCTGGCGGCTAAAGGTGACTGGGCAAATATTGGATTGAAGGATATTGCCAAAGAAGCAGGCTTAAGCTTGGCCGATTTATCGGCACAGTTTGCGGGTAAGGAAGATATATTGGTGGCTTATGGCCGCATCGTGGATGCAGATGTCTTGGCGCAGTACCCAAACGGCGTGCCGGGGACAGATGAAAAAGACCGTTTGTTCGATGTTTTGATGGCGCGGTTCGATCGGTTGCAGGATGACCGTGCGGGCCTCACATCAATCATTAAGGCCGCTTGTGCCGACCCGAAACAAGCAATTATCAGCCTGCCTGGCGTTGCCGGATCGATGAGCTGGACATTGGAAGTCTGCGACATCGACACGCAAGGGACTAGAGGTGCCCTGCGGGTTTTAATCTTATCCGCCATTTATTTGTGGATTTTAAGATCTTGGATGGATGATGATAGCGCCGATATGGCTAAAACAATGGCTGTGCTGGATCGAACGCTCAATCGCGCAGGACAATGGGCAGAGACTTTAGGTTTTTAAATAATGAATTTCGAAAGATACAACCGCGTCGTCATTAAGGTCGGATCGGCACTGCTGGTCGACAAAGTCACAGGCAAAATCAAAGCCGATTGGATGAAATCAGTTTGCGATGATATCGCCATGCTCAAAGACACAGGCAAAGATGTCGTCGTTGTCTCGTCAGGCGCGATTGCAATGGGGCGCCGCGTTTTAAAAATTTCGAATGCGCCAGGCCAAGAAAAATTGACGTTGCCTGAATCGCAGGCGGCAGCATCCGTAGGACAAATCGCGCTTGCCAGCGCATGGCGCACTTGTATGGAGGCGCATAATTTAGAGGCAGGGCAATTGCTGCTAACGCGCGAGGACACCGAAAACGGAGTTCGTGCAATCAATGCGCAAGCCACTTTAAAATCGTTGTTCGCGTATAATGCCGTGCCCGTCATCAATGAAAACGATGCAGTCGCGACCGAAGAAATTCGTTATGGCGATAACGACAATTTGGCCGCACGTGTGGCTGTGCTGACCGGGGCGGATTTACTGATTTTATTATCCGACATTAATGGGCTTTACACCGCGAACCCGATGAAGGACGAAAGCGCCACCTTTGTACCCGTGGTTGAAAAAATCACACCTGACATCATCGCGATGGCGGGTGAACCAGCAAGCAGTGACTCCCGTGGCGGCATGATTACTAAAATTCAGGCCGGACAAATTGCAACCGCCAATGGCTGCGATATGATTATTGCCAGTGGTAAGGTCATGCATCCGATCCGTGCGATTGGAGAGGGTGAAAAATACACGTTTTTCCATGCGCAGCATGCATCACGAACCGCACACCGGCCGGTTTTAGCTCCCGCGCAGTAATGTGTCCTTGTGGATAACTCAGGAACATTTGCGCACAAATGGCGCAAATCAGTCGTCCTTTTCCCATATTAAATGTGGATTTTAATTGCGCATGAGTCCTTCCAGGCGTATGACAGCCTGGGCTTGAATTTTACGACTTTAATCTATGTGTTTGGCCACGATGACCAGTGCAATTCCCATCATGGAAAAAGGCGCCACACCGACAGGCACCCTCATTGATATTTTCAAAGAGGCGAGCATGGGTGCGGACATGCTGACGCACGTGCGCAACTTTGCCGATTTTGCGATGCTGAATTATCCGGACAAAGGTGGCGATGCTACTTTACGCGATCATTGCGGCGCGGTGGCTGAGCGTGTGAATGAATTATATGAAGGGCGTGTGCTGTCCGATCGTTTGAAACGTTTGATCGCTAAAGCCGAAGTTCATGATGTGTTGGAAATGAAAGACGAACAGGGCAATCGTCTGTGGTCGACACTCAGCATGACGCAAGCCGGTGTCCCCGCCGATATCGCTGCATCTGCCTGGCGCTTGATGCGTAAGCCTTTCCAAAAATATCTCGATAACATTCACGAGATTGCATCAGATCCAGATGATACGCTCGTCAAAATCGCGGACCTTGATATCAATATGGGTTGGAATCGCGGTTGGGTGCGTAACCCCAAAGAATCCTTCAAACACAAAAAACAATATCTGTACCCATTGGCGCGTTTGTATTTGCAAGCGGTTGCCACGGGGCGCATTGATCCTAGCGTCACATCACCAATCGCCTTTGCGATGGAAGATGAGAGCGTCCCGGCGCGTCTTAAAAATCTGCGCATCTTGCGTAAATACTCAAGTGATACAGCGGATTACACGCCCAAAAAGGCACTGCCAGGTGTCAATTTCATGCGTGGAATTGTGCGCTTTGCGCAGCCGCAGCCGGCTTTGGCGATCTAGCCATAAAAACCCTCTTTATTTTACATACATTTCTGGTTTATGCTGCCCTGCAATAAGGGGAAGCAATTGGAACAGTTTACAGAGGCAGCGGGCAAACCCGTTAAAATCGTGGGCGTGCCAAAGGCAGAAATTCTGTCGCAAATTACCACGTTCGGCATGAAGGCTGACCTGGGGACCGCAATCTTTATTGCATCATCAGCATTCTCTTTGAAAAAGACATGGAATGGCGAGCCGTATATCACGCACTGTCTGTTTGTCGCCGATCTTAATAATGAGCAATTGACCGACGAAGAAAAAACGATCGGCGTATTACATGATCTGATTGAAGATACGGATTGGGATTACGCGGACCTAAAAAATATCGGTTTTTCCGATTACGTTATTGAAGGCGTGCGTGCGCTGACCAAAGATAAAGAGTCAGGCGAGAAATATTTTGATGGCATGCGCCGCTGCTCCCACAATCCGATTGGACGTTTCTTTAAACGGCGCGACAACAAACACAACATGGATCTGACGCGCAGCGCGCGTATGGCGACGGCTAAACAAAAATATCACTACCATATTAGCGCGACTTATCACAAAGCAGTCGATCAGGGTGTTATCACAGCTGGCACATCACTTTGGAAATTCTTGAAAATGAAGCAATTCAGCGAACTTCTGACAGCTGAGAACTTCCCGCTTGTATTGGCCGAAACATCGGAACCTGCGCCGAACTGGGCCTTAAGACGCTTTGCGACCGAAATCGCCGGTCGTAAGATGGCCGGTCTTGCCGCTCACGCTTAAATTAATTTTAGGATTTTCTGCACGATCTGCGCGGCATTGAGGCCGGCTTGATCATATTGCTTTTCGGGTTTGTCTTGATCTTGGAAGGCATCGGGCAGATGCATGGTGCGAATTTTACACGCACCGTTATCCATTAAACCGCTGTCATTTAAATACTGAAGAACAATCGCGCCAAAGCCCTGGCTTGAACCTTCTTCGATTGTGATAAGTGCTTTATGATTTTTATAAAGCTGTTCAACCAAGTGTGCGTCGAGCGGTTTGGCGAAACGCGCATCAGCAATCGTCACGCTGATTTTCTTATTGGCCAAAATGTCGCCAGCCGCCAAACATTCTTGCAAGCGCGCGCCGTAGGATAGGATAGCAACATCGCTTCCTTCGCGCACAATACGACCGCGACCAACAGGTATGGGCTTTACAGCATCGGGCATGGTCAAACCAAACCCGTTACCGCGTGGGTAGCGCAAAGCGCAGGGACCCTGGTCGTAGGCGGCAGCCGTGGCCACCATTTGTACAAGTTCGGATTCATCGGCGGCTGCCATAAGCATCATATTCGGTAAGCAACCAAGATAGGCGATATCGAATGATCCTGCGTGCGTGCAGCCGTCAGCTCCCACAAGGCCTGCGCGATCCATCATAAAACGGACAGGCAGATTTTGAATGGCAACATCATGCACGACTTGGTCGTAGGCACGTTGCAGGAAAGTCGAATAAATTGCGCAGAAAGGTTTGAAGCCTTCGGCGGCAAGGCCTGCTGCGAAGGTCACAGCGTGTTGTTCGGCAATGCCGACATCGAACATACGGTCAGGGAAGGTTGC
>DATCRN010000189.1:0-6088 GCA_036568945.1 Alphaproteobacteria bacterium
AATCATACCTGCCTGCATGCGTTCTTTTTGCAATCTGAGCATCATGATGATGTCGGCATCAGCGATACCGTCTTCCATCGTTTCAAAGCGGTCGGCTTTAGAAAATTCTTTTTCTGGTGGCATGAGCGATTTGGGGGCGACAATGCGTACATTCGCGCCCAGGCGATTGAGCAGGATGTAATTGGAACGTGCCACGCGGCTATGCGCGATATCGCCGCAAATGGCGACCGTAAGCCCATCGATGCGGCCTTTAATGTGTTTGATGGTAAGGGCATCAAGAAGGGCCTGTGTAGGATGCGCACGCCAAGAATCGCCGCCGTTGATGACAGGACACTCAAAAATTTCAGCTGCAAAGCGTGGCGCATTATATTCAGAATGGCGCAGAATAATGCCATCCGGTTCCATCGCCGCCAGGTTTGCCAACGTGTCGTAATAACTTTCATCCTTGCTCATCGATGATGTGGTCGTAGAAAAATTGATGACTTTGGCGCCGAGGCGTTTGGCGGCCATTTCAAACGATATGCGCGTGCGCGTTGAATTTTCGAAGAATAAATTCAGGAATATGCGGCCCTGCAGTTTCGGCTCAATCGTCTTTTTATTCTCAAGCGCGCGGGCCCAGTAATCGGCGCGATCTAAAAGGGTTTCCACCACGCCGGGGCCTAAGCTTTCAATATCCAAAACGTGACGGGTCATATTTAAAATCCTCCAAATAACGGCAGATCACGGAACTGCCAGAATGCGGCTGCAATCGCACCGATGCAAAACCCAGGACCAGCAGGCACGGTCATTTCGCGAAAGGCGAGCGCTTGGGCACTTTTAGCGCGGCTATAAAGGATCATGGCCATGCCATGCAATACACCTGCAAATGCACCACCCATCAGCGCGTATAAAACCCCTTCCGGCCCCAGCCACACACCGAATGCGCATAAAAGCTTCACATCGCCAAGGCCCATGGTTTCAAAAGCATAGATGCGGTTAGCAACCGCGCGTACCAACCACAGCGCGCCGCCGCCTAAGACCATGCCAATAGCGACTGATGTCCATGTGCCCGCATGCGGATAGGCAACCCAGTGGAAAAGCATGCCTAAAATCACGAGTGCGATGTTGAGTTCGTCAGGAAGGAGACGGAGTTTCAAATCGATGGCGGTGTGCCATAGCAAAATAATAAATCCCAGCAGCAGTAAAATGATTGCAGCAAGGGATGGCCAAAACTCCATGGCCCCAAGTTTTAAAGGCGTAAGCTCTGTTTGACAACCTTTTCACCAGCGAAAGCGATCATCAGGCTTAAAAATGCTTTCTCGAACCGATGCTCGTCATACTGATCGTTGGCAGCAGGTGGAATCGCGGCCTCATTCGCGCGATCGCTTAAAGATAGAACGAAAGCCGGCTTAGCAGCGGCTGATTTTGTTGCCATGGTATGTCTCCCCTTGCTTTGACTTTGCGCCTTTCACACAGGCATTTTCAAGTAGCATATAATTTACATAATATATTAAAGAGGCACAAGATTAATTTCTAAGCGCTTGGGTTTGACGTCACGCGTCGATCTGTTACTTTCTTAATTAGTGATTTGAATTTTCTAGAGAAAAATGCCCATGGCCCCGAAAAAAGAAGACGAAATCCTGCGCTATGACCGCATGGTGGAACGCGCTTTGCGCGGTGTTGTGCGGGACGCCGTGAATGAAGTCATCGCTGATGGACTATCGGGCGATCACCATTTTTACATTACGTTCTTGACCGATCATCCCGGCGTCAAAATTCCGGATTATTTGCGCGAGCGTTATCCCGGCGAAATGACCATCGTTTTGCAATACCAATTCTATGATTTGGAAGTGGACGAAAAAATGATGGCGGTGACGTTGTCGTTCAACAACGTGCCGGAACGTTTGGAAATCCCACTGCCGGCGATCACTATTTTCGCCGACCCGTCCGTCAATTTTGCACTGCAATTCCAACCGCTGGAAGGGCCGGAAGAAGGCCCTGAAGACGGCGGCAAAAAAGGTAAAAAGAAATCCAAGGACAAGGGTGAGGCCGAAGCCGCACCGGCCGCGAAGAAAACCGGCGAAGTCGTTTCCTTGGATCAATTCCGCAAAAAGGATTAATCCACATGACGTGGTCACCTGACATTGGCCCTAGTGAAGGGCCCTTTGGCGTTCGCATCGACAAAGGTGAATGGGTTGATGCATCGCGCGGTAAACGCGTGATTCCCTACAAGGTATATCATCCTGAAACGATGAATGCGGGACCGTATCCCGTCATTATCTGGTCGCATGGATTGGGCGGCACGCGCGATGGCGCAGGATTCATTGCGCGGCATTTAGCCAGCCACGGCTATATCCAAGTCAACATTCAGCATGGCGGTACGGATGATGTATTGTGGCGCGGCATGCCCGGTCATCCATGGGACAATATTAAAAAGGCGCATATACCGTTTGAAGTTGTGCGCAATCGCTATTTGGATGTGCCGTTCGCGTTGGATCAATTAGAAGGGCTTTATCCCGATCTAATCGATTGGGACCGTCTTGGTATGTCAGGGCATTCCTTTGGGGCACTCACAACGCAGGTAATGGCAGGACAGCTTGCAGGTCGCCCCGATACAAATACGCCAGCGGATTTAAGCGATGATCGATTTGTTGCGGGTATGCTTTATAGCCCTGTGCCCGCAATGCGTTTGCAGATGGGTGGACAAGATGTCTACGCTCCTATTCATCTGCCTTTGATGCATATGACAGGAACGGAAGATTATTCGCCGGTTGAAGGTTTTGGATACGAAAAACGCTTGGAAGTTTTCGAACATGCAGGCAATGAGGATCAGCATTTGGTGATTCTTAATGGCGCAGATCATATGGTGTTCTCAGGTTCACGCGGGCAACTTAAACCCTATGACAGTATGGATGCGCATCAAGACATGATCAAAGTCATGACGCTTGCCTGGTGGGAAGCACAATTAAATGATGATGGATCCGCGCGCACATGGATATCACAGTTGCAAGATTGGCTAGGTAATCAAGGAGCCTATAACGCACGCTAAATATGCGCGGGATCAGGAATGGATGGATTGCCAGGCACGTTCATATTTTGCGCGATTTGGAAGTTCTTCGGCATAAGAACAAGCGGGATCGCCGCCTTTTCAAATGCATAACGACGACGGCGGTTGAATTCGCGCTGTACTTTCCAATGTTTGCCCGGCTGAGTTTTGATGCGGCCTTTGATGACCATAGCGTAATCGGTAAAGGAATCGAGACCCCAAATATCGACAGGCTCTAAAATCATCGGACCATATTCGGGATCGGCTTGCATCTCTTCCACAACACTGCGAATGACATCGAAAACTTTCTCAGGATCCGTTTCGATTTGAACGCCGATTGCGAAATCATGAGCACTAAAATCTTTGGTTAAGTTTTCAATAACGGTGATGGCTGAAAAAGGTATTGTTGCGACTGTTCCGCCGCCGCTGCGCAATTGAATTTTACGCAAAGTTATCTTCTCGACGCTACCGGAGAAATTTTGGTCGATGCGCACGACATCACCTACCCGGACGATATCTTCCAAGATCAAAGTAAAACCGGATAAGAAATCCTTTACCATCGTTTGCGCGCCGAAACCGACTGCAATACCGACAATACCTGCACCGGCCAAAAGTGGCATGATATTGATGCCGATTTCAGATAAAACCACGAGAGCGAACAGCACCGCAAACACCATAAACATGACGTTGCGGGCAATGGGTAAAATAGTCGAGGCCCGCGCGGATTCTTTACCGCCGATGCGCATGAAGACAACATGAACCACGGCATTGACTGCTTCCCACGCCAATGTGGCCAGCATCACGACAAAGAAGACATTTAGGGATACACGCAAACCGTGCGTAAACCAGTCTTGATTGAAAGGATTCACGGCGGAAATTTCCCAAATCAGGCACCAGGCGTAAATGAGAAGCAGACCAAGAGCGATAGTGACCACACCACGTAAAATACGCCCGTAAAGGCGTAGACGCATGGCAGGCAAATCAAGCCAAGTAACAGCGCGGTCAAGCCAATACAGGCCGCGCGTCACAGACCGGCGTAAGAACAGGGCCAAAACAAGCATCACCACCGTGACGATCGTGCTCAGCGCAATCTTACCGACGGTGGAGCCCTTTAAGTGGTTACGCACCAAAAAATCTTCATAGGCGTGAATGAGCCTGCTCGCAAAAGAATCGACACCCAGAGTTTCTGTGAGCGGCGCGAGCGTTTCTTCAGTTTTTTCGCTATCTGATTTGCCTTGGCTTTCTTGCAGTGTCTTTAAATTTTTGATCAGGTCACTACGCGCCGTTTCGGATTCCAGCGTGGTGATCAGTCCTTTTAGATCATCTTGGCTGACCGTGACTTTTTCATCCTTCGCAGGCTCGGCAAGCATTTGCGCCGATGTTGCCAAAGGCATCAGGCAGGTCATGATCAGCAAAAAACTTAAAAATACGGAGCGCATGCCCCGTAATATGCCACTTAAGACGCGAAAAGCAACCCGTTCAATGGGTTAGTTGCGTAAAGGCTTGCCTTTTTCGAGCATATATTCGATGCGTGCCATGGTGCCTTCGTTTTTAACGAGGGTCATAAAATGTTCGCGCTCCAGCTCCAGTAAGCGGTCTTCTGTGACCGGTACGGTGATATCCGCATCAGGCCCGCCGGATAGGACATCGCTTAGCGCATCGCACACGACGACATCATAGGGTGTGGCTTTGCCGGATTTGCTAAGATCCGCAACAGCGAGTTCGAGAGCATATTTGCCTGATGGGCCGGGCAAGGGCACGGCAACAGGCTCTGGCACTTTGTAATTTATACTTAGCTTGAGCGCCGCTTGTTTTGCATCATATAACAAGCGGTCACGGTTCATGGTGATGCCGTCGGTAGCTTTCAGATATCCGACATCGCGCGCATCGTCGGCAGATTTCGCGACACGCGCAAGGCCAATGGTTTCGAATGCTTGTTTGACATGCATCATAGGGCCACGGCCTGCGCCCGGGCGTAGGGATGCTTGGTAATAACGCGTCAGCATTTCCTTGCAGCCGCCCCAACCTGGAATGATGCCCACACCGACTTCAACCAAGCCGCAATAGGTTTCCGCATGCGCCTGGACGTGATCGGATGCGAGCAGGATTTCACAACCGCCACCGAGAGCTAAACCTGACGGCGCCGTCACCACCGGGAAATTCGCATATTTTAAACGTTTATACGCGTCCTGGCCGCCGCTCACGATCTCTTCAATTTGTGCCCAAAGGGCGATGTTGATCCCAAACATGGCGAGGCCCAAATTGGCGCCTGCCGAGAAGACCGATCCTTCGTTATAAACGACGAGGGCTTTGTATTCGCCGTCCGATCCTTCGATCATGTCGCAAACAGTATGAATGGCAGTGAACACCATCTCATCTAGGACGTTCATTTTGTTGATGAATTCAAGCGCGATGACTCCATCACCGATATCCCATAGAGCTGCACCGCCGTTTTTAAAGAGCGGTTTGCTTTTGCGTTTGATATCGGCCAACAGCAAAACGCCTTCGGAGCGTTTCACCGCATGGTATTTGCCGTCGGTGCCGAAATAATACAGCTGCCCCGCATCAACTTTGTAGAATGTGCCATCGTCGACTTTATCGAGGAGGGTAGGTACAGATTTGCCTGCGGCCTTTAATGCTTGAGCAAACCATTTGGGTCCGAGCGCATCAATCATCTCAAAAGGCCCAAATTTCCAATTGTAACCAAGGCGCATGGCTTCATCGACATCTGCGATGGATGGCGCGATTTGCGGCACCAGAGATGCAGCATAGGCCAAGGTGTCAAAAAGCACGGCGCGCGCATATTGGCCGCCTGCGTCTTGATGCTCTACAACGGCTTTGAGGCCTGATTTGCCGGCCTCGGCGGATTCCAATTTGGGTTTGTCCGATAGTGCGTAAGATTTATTTTCATCGAAATCAGATCGAAGATTGATGCTGAGTTTTTTCTTATTCGCATCCAGCTTGTAAAAGCCGCCTTTGCCTTTACGGCCGGTGTGACCTGCTGCAATCATGGCGGTGACTAGCGGAATATCGCGGTAGATTTTACGGTATTCATCATCAGCA
>DATCRN010000190.1:0-8766 GCA_036568945.1 Alphaproteobacteria bacterium
TTAATGATCTGTGGCGCATGCGCGCGAATTTTGAAGTCGCCTCCGACGAACAATATTTGCGTCAATATGGTTTCTCCAACGACGCCATTTTAGAGAACGAAATTTACGGCGAGCGCTTTGAAGGCCGTAACTACGCGATCATCAAAGCGATGGCATTCCAGGACGTTCGCGCCGGCTCCGCCAAAAGCGATCAGCCGAATATTCTGCCGTATATGGAACTTAATTTAATGGGTGATCCAAATGCGACGCTCGGCGGGCGTTGGGCGTGGGATTCGTCCTTGCTTTCTTTGGCACGCGAAGGATCGGGGCAGGATGTTTGGCGCGCATCCACAAAGCTTGGATGGGAACGTGAAGACATTTTGCCGGTCGGTTTGGTGCTGCAATCCAACCTCGATTTTCGCGCTGACGGATATTTGACCAACAACCGTATTGAAGCGTCCTTAAACCCTCTGGAAGAAGAAACGAAATCCGAAAGCCGTTTCATTCCGTCCGCACAATTCACAGCATCTTATCCGCTGAAAAGTAATTTCAAATCTTTCCAATTGCGCGTCGAGCCGGTTACGACCCTATATTTAACGCCGGGTGTCGATAACGATACATCGATCCCGAACGAAGATTCATTGGATGCGCAGCTCGATGTCGGTAACTTACTGGAAGGCAACCGCTTCCCCGGTCTTGACCGCGTCGAAGATAATTCGCACATCGCGTACGGCCTGCGTGCCGGCATGTATACGTATGAAGGTGGAGAACTTTCCGGTTTCTTGGGCCAAAGCTTCAACTTTGATGATGGCGGCAATCCATTCCCATCCGGGTCGGGCCTTGAGCATCAAACATCCGATTATGTCGGTTCCGTTAATCTGTCGATGGATGAAGGGCGCCACGATATTTCGTATCGTTTCCAAGTGGATTCGGATGATATGAGCTCGCAGCGCCATGAATTTTACGGCCAAACTTATTACGGTCCGGTTTCCATTGATGGCTCGTACCTTTACGCCAAAGGCGTGGCCGGCACGACTTACGCTTCATCGCGCGAACAGATCCGTTTGGGGTCCACGATTGAACTATCCGATATGTGGACGCTGCGCGGCGATGGCGTTTACGACCTTTCGGATGATCCGAATGAACGCGGTTTGCGCCGCGCGATCGGCACGCTGACTTACAATCATGAATGCTATGATTTCGGCATTACGGCCGATCGCTATCTCGCAAACGAGTCATCGGGTGTGCAAGACACCACGATCATGATGCGGATTGGATTGAAAAACTTGGGCGAGTACGAGACCAAAGCGTTCAGCTTTGGCCAAGGCACGAATAACTAATCAATGAGATCAGGTGCAATCGTAAACGGCAGCGCGACCAGCAGGGCCGCGATAGTACCCCATGTGCTCGCATCCAGCGGTTTGGCCGCGGTCATAAACTAAACGGTAGCTGCGACGATCGACATGTTGCACGTAGTAATTATAGCTGTAGCCGTCGGCATAGCCGCTATTATTACCTTGAACGCTACCGAGGTTGGCCACAACAACGCCGGTCAAAACACCAAGGCCGTAACCGATGACTTCGCCTTCGGTGATATTGCCGCCGACGCTTAAGCTTAAGCAGCCGGACAAAGGGGCGGTCAGGCCAAGGATAGCGACGGCACCAAAAGTGTATTTCAGAGGAAGGGGTAGTTTCATGATACGGCAGCTCCTATAGTCATAAGACGATCTGACTATAGGCTGGCCAGAGATCAAGTCAATTATGGAAGCAAAAAAGAAAGCGCGCCTAATAGGAGCGCGCTTTGGCTTTTTAATTTTAAAATCGATTTGTTTAAATCTTATTGCCCGTGATAACGCCCACATTGGATTTCGGTTGGGTCGTTGGGACGTTCACTTTACCGCGGATCGACGGTAATGCTTGTGTTTGCGTTTGTTGTTTCGGTTGCGCGCCGCTGCCTTCAATCACGCCAATCGTGTTGGTCGTGGAGCAAGCGGACAACAAAGCAGCAATACCACCAGCAGCTGCGATCGTAGCAATTTGAGACAGTTTCATGACTTCACCCTTCGTTTTTTAAATGATGGGGTATAGTAAACCCATCGCACAGTTATGTCAAATTTAGATATCCAGCTCGGCATCTGACAGGTTGGGGGCGTTGGTTTGGATGAATTGGAAGCGCGCGTCGGCATTTTTGCCCATAAGCGTTTCGATCAAATCATCCACGGGTTTCCGCGGGTTTGCGGGAACAATGCCCATCGCATCCGTGCCCAAATCTTCGGCCATCTGCGCCGAAATGGCGGCTGCTTGGGGTAGGGTCACACGCAGCAAAGTCCGGGATTTGGGATCCATTGTGGTTTCTTTGAGTTGCTGCGCCGGCATTTCGCCCAGACCTTTGAAGCGGCTCACGTCGATTTTCGTGCGGCCTTTGAACGTCGTTTTCAAAAGTTCTTCACGGTGTGCATCATCACGCGCGTAAACAGATGTGCCGCCCGCGCTCAAACGATACAGCGGCGGCTGTGCAAGATAGAGCGCGCCTGAGTCAATGAGGCCCGGCATTTGCGTGTAGAAGAATGAAATGAGCAGCGATGCAATGTGCGCGCCGTCAACGTCAGCATCGGTCATGATGATGATGCGTTCGTAACGGAGTTCGCTTAGACGGAAGCTGGATCCCGCGCCGCAACCCATGGCTTGCGTGAGATCTTGGATCTCTTGGTTGTCGCGGATTTTGTCGCGCGACGCAGACACCACGTTCAGGATCTTGCCGCGTAAGGGAAGAATAGCTTGAGTTTCGCGGTTGCGGCCCTGTTTGGCGGAACCGCCGGCGGAGTCACCTTCGACGATAAAGAGTTCGGTGCCTTCCGCAGAGTTGCGTGCGCAGTCGGAAAGTTTACCTGGCAAACGCAATTTACGCGTGGCGGTTTTGCGCTGGGTTTCTTTGTCTTCTTTTTTACGCAGGCGCCATTCCGCGCGGTCGATCACGTATTCCAAAAGCGCGCGCGCGGATTGCGGATCGCTGGTAAGGAAGTGATCGAAGCGGTCTTTGACAATGCTGTCGACCAAGCGCGTGGCTTCGGGATTGGAGAGTTTATCCTTCGTTTGGCCTTGGAATTGCGGATCGGGAATGAAGACCGATAGCAAGCAGCAGGCCGTATCCATCACGTCATCCGGCGTAATGATATCAGCGCGTTTGTTTTTCGTGAGTTCAGCGTAGTTTTTGAGGCCACGGACCAGTGCCGCGCGAAGACCTGCTTCGTGCGTGCCGCCTTGCGGCGTCGGAATAGTATTGGTGTAGGAATGGATAAAGCCGTCAATATCGGTCGGCCAAGACACCGCAAATTCAACGCGGCTGTCTTTATTGTCAACGAAGTCGGCAAACACATGCGGTGTGACGAGTGTGTGTCCTTTGAGTTCGTTCGTCAGATAGTCGGCAAGGCCGCCTGGGAATTTGAACGTGTCATCCAGCGGAACATCATCGGCAGGAATATCGGAATGCCATTTGATCTCGACGCCGCGGAACAAATACGCTTTGGACCGGCACATTTTATAAAGCGCGGACGGCTTCAAATGATTGGTTTTGCCAAAAATTTCAGCATCCGGATGGAAAGTCACCGTGGTGCCGCGTTTGGTCGTGGGGCCTACGGTTTTGAGTTTCGTGACAGCATGACCGCGAGAAAATTCCTGGCGATATAATTTTTTATCGCGTGCAACATCGACCGACATCACGTCAGACAATGCATTCACAACGGAAATACCAACGCCGTGTAACCCGCCCGAAGTTTTGTAAGCGCCCGAATTGAATTTACCGCCGGAGTGCAGCGTGGTCAGAATAATTTCGAGCGCCGATTTGCCCGGATATTTCGGGTGATTGTCGATTGGAATACCGCGACCGTTATCATAGATTTGGCAGGATCCATCAGCGAGTAGGGAGACTTCGATTTTAGAGGCATGACCGGCGACCGCTTCATCCATGGAGTTGTCGAGCACTTCGGCCACGAGATGGTGCAAAGCGCGTTCATCGGTGCCGCCGATATACATGCCGGGACGTTTGCGGACAGGTTCGAGTCCTTCCAGGACCTCGATGGACTTGGCGGTATATTCTGTATCTTTCACGGGGGATGCTTTGCTCATAGATCGTTTCCGGGCCCTAATAACATAACCATTCTTGCCACAATTATAAGAGACACTCATACTTGTGTTCGGTAAGGAAAGGCAAGCGAAACTGACCAGAATGCCCCAAATAGCCCGGATTTTAGCCGTTTTGGCCTTAATCGCCCTGTTGGCAGCCCCCGCGGGCGCCCAGGAATTAAAGCCTTTGCCCGAGCTTTCGCCCGGCTTTGATTTGGCCGGCTATGCCACGCAAACCGAAACGGTCAAACGGGATTATGCCAGCCTGCCTAACATCGCCTTTGAAGTATCCCTGCCTAAAACTTGGGTCGAGCGCGCGGCGCTAGGACAAGATTTCGGTGAGCTTACCCGTTTTGACGGTCCAGCTGCCGGTGTCGATCCGCGCCCGTATTTTTCCTTCAAACGTCTGCAGGTGAATCGCGAAAATTCGGCCAAGAATGAAATCATCGCGTACATGCTGAAATCTGGTTATGTTTTGCGCGGCCTCAAAGAAATCGACGATCGTAATGTCGAAGCGCTTTATGTTTTGCAAGATACGATGGGCGCATCCTACGGCGTACGCGCGATGGCGCGCATTCAGGGGCCGTCTTTGCTGCTGGCGGAATACGCCTTGCCGCTCGAGCAGTGGAATGATTTGCATGATCAACAAACATTTGCGACGCGGTCTTTTAAGTTCACCAAAGATAGTGACGAGCCGATAGAAAAACGCATCGAGCGCAAATATTATAAATCGTTGAGTTTCTTCTATCCTGCATCCTGGATATTTGAAGGTGAAACGGCAATTGCAGACAACCAAGTCGTTCTGACACTCGCAAACCCGAGTGATCTGGGCAATAAAGGCGGGGAAATTCGCCTGGGGCTTTATTCGGTAAGGTCTTTAACCGCACTGGATGCGGACCCGAAAGCCTATCCGTTGGATGTGCCTGCGCTTTTAAAGGATGTCACAGCGCGCAAAAAGGCCGCAGGATTTGATGTAGGCGAGCCGATCGAGCATCGTACACCTGATTTGGGAATCCCGACAAAATTTGCGACGATGGAAATTTATGGCTTGCGTGAACGTAAAACCGAATATGACACGCTTGAAAAAGGACCCATTACGCAAGAATTGTGGTTGGTTGTTTTTCAAACCGATGAAGTCACACCGCGTACAATCATCTTAGAATTAACCACACCTGCACGCACCCAGGATATTTATCTGTGGTCAGTCAATACACGGGCGTTTGAGATTATTCTTAAATCTATCCAGTAGACGCGGCGCGGCGGTCGGGGAGGCCTGCCTTTAAGGGCAGAGGCGAAAACAGACCCGTTTTTTCATCCAGCGTTGATAAAAGCCCGCGACCGATGTCAAAATGGGCACCGTAGAGCGCCAATTTGCCGGCATCTTCGGCGGCGCAGACGAACGGGAAACTGCGCAAATTTTCCAACGACTGTTGGATACCTGCGCGTTCAAGGGCAGCCCCTGAATCGATGGATGTGCAACTTAAGACACGCTCCCGCGGTTCTTCCAAAATTGAAACCCAGCCGGATACGAAAGATGTCGTATCGCGTTTTGCCGGATCGTGATTCAAACACGCTTGAATACCACCGCAAGCAGAATGACCAAGCACGACAATATTTTTGACACCGATATTTTGCACAGCAAATTCAACGACAGCAGATACACCGTGACGTTCAGCATGCTTTTGCACGTGTTCGTAAGGCGGCACCAAATTGGCGATGTTGCGCGCAACTAAAATTTCACCCGGACCGGCGCCAAAAAGACTTTCAGGCGTCACACGGGAATCAATGCAGGCGATCACCAATGTTTCGGGTGATTGGCCTTTGGCGAGTGATTTATAATCGGATAGTGCGCTATCGTAATTAAACCGGCGAAATGCGGTAAACCGAGTGGCAAGGTCGCTTAAGAATTTAGACATGCCCTTACGTTAGCAATAAAAAAACGGCCTCGCAAATAAGGCCGTTTTTAAAAGAAAATTCAGTAAATTAGGACGAATAGTACATGTCGAATTCGACGGGGTGTGGGGTCGTCTCAAACCGGAGGACTTCCTCCATCTTGAGTTCGATGTAGCCGTCGATCATGTCTTGGGTGAAGACGTCGCCTTCCAAGAGGAATTTGTGGTCTTGGCGCAGATTGAAAAGCGCTTCGCGCAAAGATCCGCACACAGTGGGAATTTTCGCGAGTTCTTTTTCCGGCAGCGTGTAGAGATTTTTATCCATCGGTTCGCCCGGATGGATTTTATTTTTAATGCCATCCAAGCCCGCCATCAACATCGCAGCAAAACCGAGATAGGGGTTCGCTGTTGGATCGGGGAAACGAACTTCCACGCGTTTAGCTTTAGGCGATGTCGCATGCGGGATACGGCAGGAGGCAGAACGGTTACGGCCCGAATAAGCCAGCAACACGGGCGCTTCGTAGCCTGGTACTAAGCGTTTGTAGGAGTTGGTCGATGGATTGGTAAAGGCATTGATTGCCTTGGCATGCTTGATGATGCCGCCGATATAGAACAAGGCGAGTTCGGATAAGCCGGCATATTTTTTGCCAGCGAAAAGCGCCTCTTTCCCTTTGAATAAAGATTGATGCACGTGCATGCCTGAGCCGTTATCACCGTAGACTGGTTTCGGCATAAAGGTTGCGGTTTGACCGTATGCATGAGCCGTGTTCAATACACCGTATTTATAGAGCTGCATATTGTCGGCGCAATCGACGAGCGTGGAAAATTTCACGCCAAGTTCGTGCTGCGCGGAAGCTACTTCATGGTGATGCTTTTCAACCGGCACGCCCATGCTCTTAAGTGCTGAGAGCATATCGGAGCGAAGGTCTTGCGCGGAATCAACGGGAGCGGTTGGGAAATAGCCGCCCTTTATCCGCGGGCGGTGGCCCAAATTGCCGGATTCACCGAAACTTTTATCTGAGTTAATTGGCAGTTCTTGGTGATCGACACTGTAAGATTGCTGATAATTGTTGGATGCGAATTTCACATTGTCGAAGACGAAGAATTCAGCTTCGGGACCGAAGAAAACCGTGTCAGCTTTGCCGGTCGATTTCAAATATGCTTCAGCCGCTTTGGCAATTGACCGTGGATCGCGGTTATAAGGTTTTTTGGTATCCGGTTCCAGTACATCGCAGAAAATAATTGCGGTCGATTGTGCCGTGAACGGGTCCATGGTGACTTTGTTCAAATCAGGTTTGAGCAGCATGTCGGATTGGTGAATTTCTTTCCAACCTGCAATCGACGATCCGTCCATGTAAATGCCATCGCTTAGCATATCTTCATCCACGGTCACGATGTCCTGCGTGATGTGATGCGATTTGCCGCGTGGATCGACTAGCCAAAAATCAACGAATTTCACATCATTATCGCGAAGCGCTTTGGCGAGAGCGGCTGGGGTTTTGGCTTTAGCTAGAAAATCGGACATTGAAACTTCCCTTGTTTTTAGAGTGCGTTTGAATCGAAGTTTATATGCATTGCAGAAAAACAACATTGGTACAGTGTGGCGGGATGCCACAAGCGCTTATTGTGCAATGCAAGATATGTGTGTAGTGCATATCTCCTATGCTGTAAAGTAACCCCTACCGTTAAGTGCAGGGAAGTGTTGACGGTTTGGGCGTGAAACGCGTATACGCTTAAGCCCGACAACGTCTTGTCAAATGGCGACCGTAGCTCAGTTGGTAGAGCACCGGTTTGTGGTACCGGTTGTCGCGGGTTCAAGCCCCGTCGGTCGCCCCATCTTTCTTCCACGAAGTTGAACCCGCAAATGATTGTTTTGCGGGTTGGCGCCCGCGGTGGTTCAAGCCCCGTTGGTCGCACCATTCTACTAGAGGAAAAACATGACAAGACACAAAATGAAGCGCGGGATGCGCGCACTTTTCGAAGATGTATCCGGATATGTTTTGAATGCCGATATCGCGCGCGGGATCGAGGAAGATTTTGCTGCCAGCGTAGCACGGGATTTTAATGTCGAAATCCATCTGCCTTGGCGCAAGGGACGCCGGAATATCTTTTTGCCGCCGGAGCCGCAGATTGTGCCGGATGAAATATCCAAGCCAGTGCCGGCCGCCGAAATCATGGCATTTATGAAAGCGCCGATCTCGCCCGAAATAGAAAAGGCGTATTTAGACGCTATGAATCCCAAAAAGCCGGAGCCGAAACCGGAAGTCGAAACGCTTTCGCGTGAAATGGAACAATTGCGGCGTTTGCTAGGGCGTTTGACGAAGCCAGCACCGCTTACATTTTAAGCTTTTTCAAGGGATTCCGGGCATTTCTTGCAAAAAGGGCGACCGTTGGTTATTTTCCTTATGAAAACTAGCCAAGGATAGAAAATGGCCCAGCAATTCGTCCCCTTTGTTTCTTACATTTTTTTGGTCGATTCCGGAGATCGCAAGCTGCCGTATGACAGCGCCAAAAAATCATTCACAGCAGCAGCTGCGCGTCAGGGATTTGGTTTCCTCGCCGGAAGTATTTCCGAGCCTAAGCAGGCATTTTCTTTTGAAGTGCGGGAAAACGTTTCATTCTCATCTGTGCAAAGTGCGATGGATGAAGTTGCCGCGCGCTTCAATGCCAATGTTTATGTGGCTGTACAAGAAATGCCGAATGGCGATGATCTGCTCTCGCAAGATACGAAAGCCATCATCAAAGTTGACGGCTGGCATATGTTGAAAGCTGA
>DATCRN010000191.1:0-2016 GCA_036568945.1 Alphaproteobacteria bacterium
GCTCCAAATCATTTAAATAACGCGTTCCGTCTGGCTTGTCGGCATAAACACCGGCATAGCCGCCCGCCATCAGCAGACTCATATCTCGAGCAAGGTGCAGGATTTCGGATCCGCGTTCACCGCGATATTCCCAGGTATTGGGTCGCTGACGTAAGTCGCGCGCGCGGGATGTGCCGATATCCAATGAATGAATATGATTTTGATCATCAATTCTATGATCGTTCAAAAGACCTGGCTGTCTTGCGATGAAATAGGTAAGGCCTTGCATCAACTGGCGGCGCATTTCGACATGCTCCGGCAGTTCGGATTCCATGACGTTGATTTGGGTCTTAACTTCCAAAAGGCTGAAATGCAGATGGTTATATTCAGGCTGTGCCGCGACACCAATATGCAGGCCGGTTTCTTGAAGATTGACCAGCAATTGATGGTAATTGCGGATAAATTCACCGTGGGATAATTGCGGGCTTAAACGAACTTCCGCATCCGTCTCATCACCATCATACCAGCCATAAGCGCCAATATAATTACCAAAGCGCGGGTCTATTGCATCACGCAGGCCTCCTTGGGATAAAGGCATCAAATGCATATAAGCCATGAATAGGGACCGTGTACCAGCGATCCGCTTTTTCTCCGACCTCGACCGCAAATCTTTGTCGTAACCTTCGATGTCATGGATCAAATTGGTAGGGCTGTAGCTGATAGATCGAAAATACTCGAGAGGGATTTCTTTATCTTTGATCGCTTTAATGAGACGTGGCGCAATCGTATGACGCTGGGCTTTAATTTGTTCCGGCGTGTTTAATCGCAACATCGCGGCAAGATCGTTTTGCGTGCGCGGCTCCATACGCTGGAAATGTTCACGCAGGCGACGATACTTTTCAAAATCGCGCGGTTCTTTTTCAAAAATCGCGAGGGGTTTGAAGTTCACCTCGACACCGAACTTCCACATATATCCTTTTTCCGCCCAGCGAATGGCTAGGTCGTTCATCATTCCCAAATACGTCTCGTTCAATACCCATGTGTCGGGCGCGACAGGGTAGGGAAAATCGTGAATGGAAACTGAACTATTAGACATAACGTCGTTATAAAGAGGATTAGGCTGGGCCGCAAATTTTGGGCATCATGGCCGCATGACTCACTATTTTCTCTCGGGTATTGGCGGATCCGGCATGCTTCCCTTAGCCTTGATTTTAAAGGGCCAGGGGCATCAAGTCTCAGGTTCCGACCGGTCCCGCGACCAGGGCCGTACACCGGAAAAATTCGCCAAATTGGAAGCAGATGGATTTTGCCTCTTCCCGCAGGATGGATCAGGCCTGATGGGTGAACAAGCGGACGTAACGTCGCCTGTCTGCATGACCGGTGAATTTAATCGACCTGACTTCATGGTCGTATCCGCCGCGATCGAGGATACCGTTCCGGATGTTGTGGCCGCGAAAGCTGCGGGTATTCCCATCATCAAACGCGCCGAGTTGCTCGCACAAGTCTTCAACACATTTGATCGGCGTATTGCGGTTGGTGGCACATCAGGGAAAACGACAACGACTGGTATGATCGGATTTATAGCAGAGCGCGCAGGATTAGACCCGGTTGTCATGTGTGGCGGTGTCATGAAAAATTTTGGCACGACGGCACTAACCGGTAAGGGAAAGATTTTTATCACCGAGTCTGATGAAAGCGATGGATCAATCGCGCTCTATAATCCGGAAATCGCCGTACTCAATAATGTATCGGTGGATCATAAAGAATTGCACGAACTCCGCACTTTATTCGGTGATTTCGTAAGTAAAGCCCGTGTTAGTATTATTAACCGCGATAACGCGGAAGCGCTCGCTTTAGCGGGCGATAACACGCAAACTTTTTCTGTCGGTGATGCAAAGGACATTCAATATAAAGCAAACGGCATCGCGGCGACTATCGACGGTCATCGTTTGGAATTATCATTGCCCGGTATTCACAATTTATCGAACGCGCTCGCGGCCATCGCAGCAGCCTCCGCGCTGGGGATCAGCGTTGCCC
>DATCRN010000192.1:0-2516 GCA_036568945.1 Alphaproteobacteria bacterium
CCATCTGTTGCATATCGACTTTGCCGTCTTCGTTTTGTGCAGCCATCGCAATCGCACGTTCAAGATCGCGCGCCGCTGCTGAGAATTTTTCTTTTTCGCGGCGGCGTTCCGACGCGCGCGAGAAGACCGCGCCTAGCGGATATGCCTGATCCGTTAAACCGCCTGCGCGGTCGATGATTGTCAGTATCGTATCGCCACGCATCAAATCATAGGTGCCTGGATTGCGGACCTCGCCGCTAACCGTGACGGTTTGACGCGTGACCGCTTCGAACCGATCCGGAATCCGCAGCCCATCGCCAAAGGTAAGCGTGACCGCGCTGATATTCGCATCTGTCAGATTGACGACATCGCGGCGGGGCACAGCGCTTGTCGCAGCCTCAATAAAGCCGACATCATTGCGCAAAATTTCTGCACGCGATAAATCGGCATCGGTCAGAGTGCCCCCCGCGACATCAAGAAGCCGCGATACTGGCACAGGGCCTGCCACAGGCCAATTACCGGGCAAACGCACCGATCCTTGAATAGAAACGCCGTGTTCGCGTACAAAAGTTTGCACCAAAGGCGGCAGTGTGGTCTTTTTTTTCTCCATCGTCGCGGTTACATCAGCGCGCGAAAGCAAATACACTTGATCTCCATCCTGCAGGGGCAGATCGCTGCGACCCATAAACACATCCTGTGGGGAAAAGGCGACGAGATCACGGGCTAAATCCGTTTCGCGGCGGCGCGAGACGACGCCCATGAGCGAATAAACGTCATCGCCGAAAATTTGTGGCGCACGCAAAATCTTACCCAGGTTTTTATAGCTGGCGAGCGGGTAATTGCCCGGATTGCGCACTTCCCCATATAACGTGAAGCTTTTTGCTGGGCGGTCGATACTGCGATTGATTTCCAAAATAGCGCCATCTGCCATTATGGCATTTGAAGTGCTAGCGACAGCCGTGCTGATGCGCTGTCCATCGCTTTGTGGTGTCATCAGCGTAATGCGATTTTGTCCGCGCGATAATACGCCGCCCGCAAATTGTATGGCTTCCGCAACGGCTATCCCGCTTTTGCTATTCAGTTCATAGATGCCGGGTTGACGCGCATCGCCGCTGATTGCAATCGTAGGCCCTAATGGCGGCACGATGATCCTGTCGCCATCTTGTAACGCAGGCAGCGGCCGTTGTTTACCAGGCGCACCAATGACGCTGTACAGATCGATTGCAATCGCTTCCCCGCCGCGGATCAATTTAATCTGACGCAGCGTGCCTGTTTTTGAAACGCCGCCAGCAGCTTCCAATGCCTCCAAGACCGTTTGCAGCGGCGTCATGATTTGACGGCCCGGTGTTTGCACGTGGCCTGCCACCAGAACCGCCACTTGGCGAATATTTTCAAGGCTCACGAAAATTTCGCCATGATACCCTTGAACATCCAAAAGTTTTTGCAGATCGGATCGCAACGCTTCCAATGTTTTCCCGGCAGCAGCAACCGATGGCATCAAGTCAATCGAAAGCGCGCCATTGCGTCCGACTTTGTAGGTGTGGCGGTCTTTACGCTCGCCTAAGAACATCACGGTGACATTATCGCCGATGCCGAGCACGTAATCGTCTTGTACAGCACCGATCGGCGCTTGGTCCGGTTCCGGCGTCTTCATACTTGTGAAAACATCGTATCCAAATTGAGTAAGCGATTGATCGCCTGTGGCATTGCGGAAAAATTGTTCAATAGGCGACGCAGGACCGGATGCGCGTGCAGATATCGCTGCCGGCAATTCCACCTGCGGGTCCATCGGCAGCGGCGTGCGCAAATGTGCGGGCAATAATGCCTCAAGTTCATCAACGCTCATATCTTCAGTGGCGTTGCTTGCGTAATCGACAGCCGCACCGGCTTGCGGGGCTACCTCATTAAAATCGCGATAATCTTCATAAGAATTATAGTTTTGCGGGAAAGGCCGTGGATGCGTATCATCTTGAGCGAGCAGGGGAGTGGTCGCCATCAAGCATGCGATGGCAACAATGCAATAATACCTGAAGCGGCGCTTTTTAAAAAACAGCCGAATCCCCCATAGGTTTAATGTGCATGCAAATATATGTTGAAGTACCTACAAATAAAAAGACACGACATGACAACTATCCACCTCTTACGAACAGCAGCAGGCCTCAAGGATTTGCAGGAATTACGCGAGGTGCAAAATCACTTCAGAACACGCAGCGTGAAAGGATTAGGACAAGTCGTGGTTGTAACCACGCGCAATACCCCCAGACGTAGTGATGATTTGCTCAATGGCGGATCTCTGTTTTGGATTGTGAAAAATGCGATTCAAGCACGTCAGGAAATCAAGGATATCCGCACCATCAAGGACGCGGATGGAGAGAGTTCCTGCCAAATCCTACTTGATCCACAAATTATTCGTGTGCTGCCCGTAGCGCAAAAAGCGGTGCAAGGTTGGCGTTATCTGGAAATCGCAAAGGCGCCACGTGATCTGGGTGTGCTTGGCGGTGCGAATGACGATTTACCGCCTGAAGATATGGCGGATG
>DATCRN010000193.1:0-3622 GCA_036568945.1 Alphaproteobacteria bacterium
ACGGGCCCTCGCGGTAATGCCGCATTAACCACATTATTTTGCGATCCTTCCGGAACCCAACCGCGATTGACAACAATGCTTTTGCCCGCACCTAAATCCAGAGACGTTGCAATCCAATGGCCGAAATTACCATTCATGGTGACGTTTTTAGTGGCCAGTACCGATACTTCATCCCACACACCGGTGATCGTGCCGTGGCGAAATTCAGCGGTCGCATCGTCGATATACGGTGTCAGATCCACAGTCTCAGATTGGTAGCGATCGATCGTTGCGATCAAATCAAGTTTCCAATGCAAACGCGCGATCTGCCAAAATCCAAGCGCCATGAATCCGGCAAAGACCAAGCCAATAAACAGGCCGGCAATAAAACGCCTCATGCTTCCCAATCCTGCGGACGATATTTGAATTGAATCCCAATGGTGAGTGCCTTTGCGGGGCGTAACGTAAAGCCGCAAATACCAAGCGCAATCACCGTCCACAGAACGGCATGAACCCAAATGGGCGGCTGGAATAATGCATCCAAAAGGAGTGCGAGCGGTACCAATGAAAAACCCAAAATAAAAATAAGAAACACAGCAGGACCATCGCCGGAATCGTTTTTAGCAAGCGCAAGACCACATCGGTCGCAATGATCCGCAACATCAAGGGTAAAATCCGATTTGAATAACTTGCCTTTCCCGCAACGCGGGCATACGCAGCGCAAGGCGTTGCCATATAGATCAGGCAAAATAAAGGTCATAGGTATCTCTTTCAAAACAAAGGGGCCGATCAAGGCCCCTTTTTAAATTATAACAGGCCGTGTACGGCGTGATGCTCGGAAGCGCCGCCGCCCCACCAATAAACGGCGATGAAAAGGAACAGCCACACCACGTCAACGAAGTGCCAATACCAGGCCGCCGCTTCAAAACCGAAATGGGAATCTTTCGTGAAATGGCCCTTTTTAGTACGCAGCCAGCAAACGAATAGGAAGATGGTTCCGACCAGGACGTGGAACCCATGAAAACCCGTCGCCATAAAGAAGGCCGATGGGAAAATGCCGTCTTTAAAATGGAATGGTGCATGCACATATTCGTAAGATTGGAAGCACAAGAAAGAAGCCCCCAGCAAAACAGTGATGCCCAAAGCGCGCGCCGCTTCTTTCTGGTTACCGTGCAAAATTTCATGGTGTGCCCAAGTGACCGTGCAGCCCGATAAAAGCAGGATCATAGTCATCAAGAACGGCAGATCGAACGGCGCAATCGTATGAATACCTTCTGGAGGCCACACGCCGCCAACTGGATAAAGGGCCGCGCTAATAAATGCCCAGAAGAAGGCGACGAAGAACATCACTTCGGAGGAGATAAACAACATCATCCCAAAACGGAATCCGACCTTGACGACCTCGCTGTGCGCACGCTCTTGAACGGCTTCAAAAATAATATCTTTCCACCACACGAACATGATCGTGCCAACGGCTACCAAACCTAGCAGTGGGGCCCACACACCGGCAGGAACGCCAAAAATCGGCGTCTTATGCATGAACAACACCATCATGATCGCCATAAAACCCGCCGAAAATGCGCCGATCAAAGGCCAGATGCTGGGACGAACGATATGGAAGGGATGCGGATGGCCGCTGGATTCGTAGTGGACGACGTCAGTCATTTGAAATTCCTTAATAAAATGCCCGAAATACCTAGCGGAATTCTACTTGGGCTTCAAGCTTTCCTCAAGGGTATCTGCCTTAAAAAACGTATAAGACAGGGTCAGAGTGCGGATATCCTTAAGATCCGGGTCATCCGCAATGGCGGGATCGATATAAAAAACCACTGGCATATGGGCGTCTTTGCCTGCCTCCAGCACCTGGCGCTCAAAGCAGAAACATTGGATTTTGTGGAAGTAAATCCCAGCTTGTTCCGGCAAAACGTTAAAAATAGCCGTACCCTCAATCCCTTGGCGGGAATTATTTTTGGCGTAAAAGGACACTAACCCCTGTTGTCCGATTTTAAGAGTGACTTGCGGCGTTTCAGGGTGGAATGTCCACGGCATGCCAGATGCCACATCGGCGTTAAATCGGATGGTAATGTCGCGATCCAAAATTTTTATATCGCCAGCGCCGCGTCCAATTTGCGGCGTACCGCCAAATCCAGTGACCTGGCAAAACAAACGGTAGAGCGGTACAGACGCAAACGATAAACCCACCATCCCGACAATAACGGTGAAAATGATCAGACCCATGCGCTGATTTTTCCGGATGAGGTCTTCGTCGTTCATTGGCGCTCGACCGCCAATGGCCCAAAACTTTGCGCCGTCGGCATGATTTCAATCGTGTTCACATTCACATGCGGCGCTTGCGTTGCAATCCATTCCACCGCGTTTGCAATGTCATCTGCCACAAGCGGCGTGGTGCCTGCGTAAACCGCATCGGCCTTTGCCTTATCACCTTTGAAACGCGAGAGTGAAAACTGCGTTTCTACCATTCCGGGCTCAACATTCGTTACGCGTACATGGCTACCTGCTAAATCAGCCCGCAGATTAAGAGAGAATTGTTTGACGAAGGCTTTGCACGCGCCATATACATTGCCGCCCGGATATTGGTAGGTGCCCGCAATCGATCCAATATTAATGATGTGACCGTTTTTACGTGCAACCATACCAGGCAGAATGCGCCGCGTTACGCGCATCAAGCTGCGACAATTCATATCCAGCATATCATCCCAGTCTTGAATACTCGCTTCGTGCGCCTTGTCGAGCCCCAATGCACCACCGGCATTATTGATCAGTAAATCGACATTTTTAAAGGCATCAGGAATAGCATCAAGCGTTTGATCGATCGCGTTCATATCTGTGAAATCGCACACAAATCCATGCGAACCCGGAAACTCTTTGACCAGCGCATCAACTTTGTTTTGGTCGCGGCCATGCAATACCAATTTGGCGCCTAACTTGGAAAAACGCGCAGCAAAAGCACGGCCAAAATCGCCGGTAGCGCCAGTAATCATGACGATTTTAGGCGTGTAAGAACCCATCACATCATCCGCAAAATAGTAACGGCGAAAACAATGACGATAAAGCCAATGAGAGCACCCAAAATCGCATAGTTTTTGCTTTTACGTTGTTTATGTACTTCTGTTTCCATGATCACAAACTCACATAGTTACCATCGACGACCAAAGCCGTGAAAATAGCGAAAAGATAGAAGACCGAATAACCAAACATTTGTTTAGCGGCGCGCGTGCCTTCATCTTCCTTCATGACACGCAGTGCTGATAAAATAAACAAAAGCCCTAGCACGACTGCAGCAATGGCATATCCAATGCCGGCCACCCCTAGATAATAGGGCGCGACCCCCAAAGGGAACAGGACGATTGTGTAAGCCAACATCTGACGCTTGGTTTCCGCGCTGCCTTTGACGACTGGCAACATCGGGATATTGGCGCGTTTATAATCATCCGATGCCCACAAAGACAACGCCCAGAAATGCGGGGGTGTCCAAAAGAAAATGATTAAAAATAAAACAATCGATGCCAAGTCGACGCTGCCGGTGACGCACGCCCACCCGATCATCGGTGGGAAGGCACCAGCTGCACCACCGATCACAATGTTTTGCGGCGTACGACGCTTAAGCCACACGGTATAAATC